>CAZQTQ010000033.1:0-5316 GCA_964596025.1 uncultured Rickettsiales bacterium | reverse complement strand
GTGGGGGGGAAGGGCCAGAACCTCCGGAGATGAGGGAGGTGCTCGAGGACGACGGGCCCGCCGGCAGCGCTCGCCTCCGTTCGCCAGAGCCAGGTCAAGAGACTGCGCTCAGTCGCAGAACTCGGCCCACTCGCACCAGCGGAGGAGAGCCGAGATGTCGCCGTCGGCGACGGGGAAGGGCGTGGCCCGGACGTCCAGGAGGGAGAGGATGGCAAGCGCGACCATGAGCCCAGCCTAGACCAGATTGGAAGCACCGGGTCGCCTGGGCTCCAGGGCTTCGGTGACGCCCGGGTCTTGCCCCCTTAGCTGGCGAGGGCGGTGACCTGGGGTCGGTTCTCGGGGTCCGCGTCGAAGGCCACCTGGTCTTCGTGCCAGTACGCCACCTCAATGCTGTATCCGGTGGGGTCGGAGACGTACCAGCTCGTCGAGTGCGGGTAGTCGGACTCCCCGCCGAATTCGAGGTCTAGGTCGTGCTGCTCGATCGTGCGGAGCCACGCCGCCTTGTCGGTGATGCGAAGGCCCCAGTGGTAAATGGTGTGTCGGCTGGTGTCGCCGACCTGGAAGCGGCTGGGGGCTTCGCGCGTCGGGTCTTCGTATACGCAGAGCATGGCCTCTCCGGCTCGGAGGATGGCCCAGCGGGTGTCTTCGCGAAGGCCCTGTTCCACTACGCGGAATCCGAAGATGGCGGCGTACCAGGCGATGGTCTGGTCCAGGTCGGCGACGGTGAGGTTGAGGTGGTCGAGTTGTTTGATGGTCATGATGTCCTCCTTGGTTGCATCTCGAACCTAAGAGCGCGCCTCCCCTAAAGCGACTATAATGTCGATATACCGACAAGACTCTATTGGAAGGACCTCCATGCCCCTTGCGATCGATGCCCAGCTCGGCAAAAACCTGGCCTCCAACTTGAAGTACCTCCGGTCCCAGCGTGGGGTGACTCAGGCGCGGCTGTCCCGGCAGGCCGACATCCCCCGTTCCACCCTGGCGACCCTGGAAGTGGGCGACGGGAACCCGACGCTCGGGGTGCTGGCCCGGCTCTCGCTGGCACTTCAGGTTTCCATTGAGGAGCTGTTGTCCACGCCCCGTGCTCAGGCCCAGGTCTTTCCGAAGGGCAGCCTCCCCACCTCGAAGCGCAGCCGCGGCAAGGCCCAGGTGGCCCAGCTCCTGCCGGACCCGGTCCCGGGGATGGAGATCGACCGCATGGAGCTGGCGCCTGGTGCCTCGTTCGCGGGTGTTCCCCACCGGCCCGGCACCCGGGAGTACCTGTGCTGCGAGCGGGGCCGAATCACCCTGTGGGCTGCCGGTGAGAGGATGGACGTGGGTCCGGGCGACGTGGCCGCTTTCCAGGGCGATCAGCGCCACAGCTACGCGAACGAGGGCACCGAGCCGGCGGTGGGTTTTAGCGTGGTGGCGCTGGTCCCAATCGCGGTGCGGTAACCACTTCCGCCAGCACCAAGACAAGAGGGGTGACGGGAAGCCCCGTCACCCCTCTTGAGGATCGCTGGCTGCGCTTAGGCTAGGCGCCGACGCAGGTCAGGAGGTCCGCTGCGCAGGGGGCGGTTCCCAAGCAGGTCCCCAGGTCAGTTAGGGCTGCCTGGCAGGCCGAAGTGCAGGTGCTTGCACATTGAATGCCTACGGCAACCGACTCTGAGGGACAGTTGGTCGCGGAACAATCGACGTAGGTGAGGTAGCAGCCCGAGCAGGTGGAGCTGAGCCCACCGGCGTTGGTCGACATGCAGGTCTCCTGGCAGCTGGTATCCGTCGCTCCACAGGAGGCGTAGCAGGCCCCGGCTTCACCTGTCGTTACGTAGGCACCGTTCGGGCTGGGCTCGCAGTCGGTGGTGTCGTTGTCGACGGAGAGGTTCGAGGCCAGGTAAGTCTGTTCGGTTGTGTTGCAGTTGGCGGACGAGGCTGAGGAGTCGTCGTCGTCGCCTGCTCCGCTGTCGTCGTCGTCGCCTGCTCCACTGTCGTCGTCGTCACCAGAGGTGTCGTCGTCGCCCACAGAGCTGTCGTCGTCACCAGAAGTGTCGTCGTCGCCTGCAGAGCTGTCGTCGTCGTCGCCCGCAGTGCTGTCGTCGTCGCCGGAAGTGTCGTCGTCACCAGAGGTGTCGTCGTCGCCAGAGGTGTCGTCGTCACCAGAGGTGTCGTCGTCACCAGAGGTGTCGTCGTCGCCTGCAGCGCTGTCGTCGTCGCCTGTGGCGCTGGTACAGCCGTGAGTTAGCGGAAGCGCGAGGCCCAACATAAGAGCCATAAGCCAGTTCAGTCGCATGTCCTAAGTCCTCCCAACGGACAAATCAGTCTGCCGCGGGCCGCGCGGCTGGTCGAGTTCCGGGCAATTCTATAACGGGTTTGCTCCCATCGGCACGTGGGTGCAGCCGTTTCTGCCCGAACTTCGTGACCCTTTTCGGTCGTTCTCGGCGGCCTCATTCTCGGGCGGCCTCCCGGCAGGTCTTCTCGCTGGAGCGTTGGGGTTTGGACGACTGGTATATGATCGTGCGCTCTCGTACAGCTAGGCGGCCCGGGCCTGCGGGAAGGGACGCTGATCCACTGGAGCTGGAGGTTCTGTGTTGTGGGGCAAGACCCAACGTGTTGAGAAAATGCTCTCGGACTATTTCGACCGGTGCGATGGTTGCTTCGAGCAGTTCGAGCGGGCCTTTCAGATCTACTTCACCGAGGGCCCCCAGGACCTCTTCCACGAGGCCGTCCAGGAGGTCCACCGAGCAGAGGCCGTTTCCGACGACCTCCGGCGGGAGATCGAGTACATGCTCTACGGTAAGGCGCTGCTCCCGGAGTCCCGGGGCGACCTGCTGGGGCTGCTCGAGACCTTCGACAAGCTGCCCAACATCGCCGAGACGGTAGCCTTCCTCTTCAGCTGCCAGCGCATGATTCTCCCTTCCGACCTGCACACGAACTACAAGGACCTGCTGCGGGTCAACGTCGAGTCGTACAGGCTGGCCCGGCGGACGGTCGACACCCTGATGACCAACCCAAAGGCCACCTTGCACGCCACCAAGGACGTGGAACACAAGGAGAGTGAGTCCGACCGGCTGGAGCGGGACCTCATCCGGGAGATCTACAGTCGGGACATCTCGATGGGGGACAAGCTCGCACTGAAGGAAGCTGTATTGCTGATCGGCACAATCTCGGATCGCGCCGAGCGCCTGGCTGACCGAGTGGCCATCATCGCTATCAAGCGGCAGATCTGAGCGTGCGGATCCCCATGACGACCCACCCCGCATTCGGGAACTAGTCCATGTGGCAGGTGATCTCGGGGGTTTTCCTCGGGTGGTCGCTGGGATCCAACGACGCGTCCAACGTCTTTGGCACGGCGGTGGCCTCGCGCATGGTCCAATTCTGGACCGCGGCCTTGCTCTGTTCCTTCTTCGTGGTCCTGGGCGCCATGCTGGAGGGCGGCGCAGGGATGGAGACCTACGGGGAGCTGCTCCAGAACCAGTCCAGCCCCAACTTGGCCTTTACAATCGGGCTCTCGGCGGCCATCACCGTCACCATCATGAGTTTCCTGGCCTTGCCCGTGTCCACCTCTCAGGCGGTGGTTGGTGCCATGGTCCTGGTGGGCCTGATGGAGTCCACGCTGGACACCGGCTCGCTCACCAAGGTCGTGGCCTGCTGGGTAGGCACCCCGATCGGCGCTGCGGCTGTCACCGTGGTGCTCTATTTCATTCTCGGCAAGCTGATGAACCGGGTCAATCTGACCGTGTTCACCTACGACCGCTACATACGGTGGGGGCTGCTCGCTGCCGGGTCCTACGGGGCCTACGCGCTGGGTGCGAACAACGTGGCCAACGTGACCGGCCCCTTCGTGGGCGAGGGAATGCTCTCCATCACGGAGGCCTGCGCCGTGGGCTCGGTGTCCATAGCCCTGGGGGTGGTGACCTACAGCCGCAAGGTGATGATGACGGTGGGTCGGGACCTGGTGCGGCTCGATGCCTTCACAGCGCTGGTGGCCATCTTGTCCGAGGCCATCACGGTCCACGTCTACGCGATTATCGGCGTGCCCGTCTCCACCAGCCAGGCCATTGTCGGCGCCGTGCTCGGCATCGGGCTGATCAAGGGGGTCCGCACCATCCAGATGAAGACCCTAGCCAAGATCCTGTTTGGCTGGGTGGGCACCCCCGCCATCTCGGCCGGAATCGCTTGGGTCTGCTACCAGCTCCTCAGCGCGGCTGAGATGCTCTAGAGCCCACACTGTGCGAGCTCCTCTTGTCGGTCCGCGCTCTGGACCCGGGTTCGGGTCTTGTATGCATCTTTTGGCTGCCGTTTCCGGTCCTTGCTCTTGATGAGGGTTTCCAGGGCCTCCCGCTATGGACTCGCTTCCCCTACGAGGTGGAATAGGACCCAGTCGCCTGCTTGCTCTGAGCGCAGCCCCTGCAGACACGTGGCGTCCTTGTCCACCTTGTCCGCTGGAAGGAGTACGTGGGTCCATCCCCGCAGCGCGGCTCGCTCCCGGCACTTGGCTGCGCTCCAGTTCTTCCCCCACCGGACGAAGTAGCGCTCTCTGCGCTTGCGTTGCTTCGGGTCTTCCCGGGCTTCGCCCCGGTGTCTGGCGTAGTGGGTCGTGGTGCTGAGCGCGAAGCGGCTCGCTGCGGCCCAGGTCCGGGCCTCGAGTAGGGCCGCGTACTCCACGGAGTTCGCTCGGGCAAAGGGCACGCTGACAAGGGCATCGCGCCCCAGGGAGGAGCGGAGATCCTGCAGCCCGGCCAAACGCCCATCCCGAAGTGAGCTACCCGGCGGCAGCACCTGGGCTCGGTCCCAGCTGCTCGTGATGAGGTTTGGCTCGCTGCCCCAGGAGGGCGAGAGGGCGTGTGCGCCCCCCGCCGCAAGCACGAGGGCAAGGGCTACTCGGCCCAGTGAGAAGCGACTGCGTACCAGAAGCACTGCGATCGCTGAGAGCAGGACGGCGTTGAAGGCGAAATAGACGTCGGCGTAGCCGGGGTGGTCAAGGGTGCGGAAGCCCACGAAGTTGATGACCGCCGCGAGAAACATCGCCCCACCCCGAGCCGGGGTCTTCCACCAGGGCCAAGCGACTACTGCCAAGACAAACCAGAAGTCCAAGGCGGCCAGGAGAAAGGAGGAGCGCTCTAAGCCCTTGTAGTCCAGGGCATCGACCCGAGCGACGATGTCAGCCGAGGCGTTGGGGAAGGCGAGGTTGCGAAGGGCGAGGAGCGCGAGGACTACGGCCAGGTAGGTCGTGGCGAGCAAGAGAAGTTGGCCGATGCCGTTGCGGCTGCGCAGCGCTCCGAGGACGCGGCGCGGTTGCTGTGCGATCCGCAGAAGCAGGGCTCCAAGCTCGAGGCCGCC
>CAZQTQ010000032.1:8180-18042 GCA_964596025.1 uncultured Rickettsiales bacterium | reverse complement strand
CCTCGCCCTCGCCCTCGCCCTCGCCCTCGCCCTCAGACTCGTCTTGGACCTGGACCCCGTTGGCCCAGGCGCCAGCCGGTATTCCCCCAGCTGCACACGCTAAGGCCAGTGCCGCCAGCAAGCGGGTCGTCGTACCGAGCCGACCGGGCGCAAGACACGTCATGCCCATCTCCTCCAAGGTCGGCATATGGCGCCCACCGGCGACGATTCTGCTCCCAGATGGATGTGTAGTCAAGTGACTACAATTTCAGTTGGCGGCGGTGGTGATACACTCCCGGCTCCGTGAACGGCCTCCTTCGGCCCTATCCACCGAAAATCGCCCCAGGGAGACTCCATGAACGCCCCCATCACCGTCTCGGTCACTGGCGCCGCCGGCAACATCGGGTATGCACTTCTCTTCCGTCTAGCTGCCGGCGACTGCTTTGGTCCCGATCAGCCGATCCACCTTCGCCTCCTGGAGATCACTCCCGCCATGTCCGCCCTCGAGGGTGTGGTGATGGAGCTGAACGACGCGGCCTTCCCGCTCCTGCGGGGAGTCGAGACCTCCGACGACGCCCATCACGCCTTTGACGGCTGCAATCACGCCTTCCTCGTGGGCAGCAAGCCGCGCAGCAAGGGCATGCTCCGCTCGGACCTCATCAAGACCAACGGCCCGATTTTCACCGGGCAGGGCAGGGCTCTGAACGACCGGGCGGCCAACGACGTCAAGGTCGTGGTGGTGGGCAACCCCTGCAACACCAACGCGCTCATCGCCATGCACTCTGCGCCCGACATCCCCCGCCAGCGCTTTACGGCGATGACTCGGCTCGACCAGAACCGCGCCATCTCTCAGCTCGCGAGAAAGGCGGACTGCACCGCAGGGGACGTGGGCCGCATGACGATCTGGGGCAACCACAGCCCCACGATGTTCCCCGACTACGCTCACGCCCAGATCCGTGGGCAAGCCGTGCCGCAGGTTCTCGATGAGTCCTGGCTCCAGGGGGAGTTCCTCAAGACGGTCTCGACCCGCGGCAAGGCCATCATCGAAGCCCGCGGTGCGTCCAGCGCCGCCTCGGCCGCGAGCGCGGCGCTCGACCACATGGCGAGCTGGCACCACGGTACGGGTACCTTGGCCGACGGTTCGCCGGATTGGGTGAGCATGGCTGTACCCAGCAACGGTGAGTACGGGGTGCCAGAGGGCCTGATCTTCTCCTACCCAGTCACGGTCCGGGATGGGGCCTACTGCGTGGTGGAGGGTGTGGAACACGACGCCTTTGCTCGAACCAAGATCGACGCCACGACCGAAGAGCTGGTGAGCGAGCGCGAGACGGTCAAAGACCTGCTCTAGGTCAAGCGCCAGGAGTCGGGGTAACGGCGGACGGGTAGCGAAGGCGGTCGGTCGCGGCCTAGCGCCCAGGTGGCAGCTGGTCCATGGCCGCTTGGGCGGTCTTGGCCTCGGGTGAGGTCGTCCAAAAGAGAATGATCTCGTCGTAGAGTTCCCGTGCCTCGGCGTTCTCCCCCAGGGCGCGGAGGCAGGATGCCGCTTGCAGTAGCGCGTAGGCCGGGGTGTAGACGGGGTCCCCGAGATCCTTGAATTCGCTCCCAAAGCGGCGAAATTCACGCGCTGCATCGGCCCACTGCGAGGTCGCCTGGAGGCTGGATGCGAGAACGATGAGGGCCGTTCCTGCGGCCCGATCCGGAAGGCGTAGCGCGCGCTCCAGCTCTTCAGTTGCCTGGATGCGCACTGGATTGACCTCCTCGCCTTCGGGCAGGTTGGATGCCCAGTTGGCGAGTGCTTCGCGCGCTGGCTTGGCCAGGCCCCTCCGGAGCGCGATTCGCACCCGCAGGTCGTGGAGCCGCATCTGCCCCGGTTCTCGCGCGAGTGCGGCCCCAACGGCTTCGATGGCTGCGGCCCACTGGCCGGAAGCCATCCATTGGGCTGCTGCGCGTGCGACCAGTCCCGTACTTGCCTTTTCGCCTGCCGCTTCGATCTCTTTCGCCGCCGCATCCGCCTTGGTGCGGGCCTTCTCGAGAGTCTTAATCAGCCCGTCCAGCCGCTTGACCGCCTTGTTGGCGCTTCGCTCCTTGGCGGCATCCCTGGCCGCTGCCAGCTCCTCTGGTTCGCCCAGGTCGCGGGCTGCTTCCCCCCACAGCAGCAAGGCCTCGTTCGGTAACTCGACCTGCCGTTCGTGCGCTGCTGCGACCCAGAGTCCGCAGCTCTCCGACCGGCGAGCGATTCGAGGATCCTTCCGGCATCGCTCCCGGTGAGGGGCGATGGCGGCCTCGGTGTACAGCGACTCTGCCTGGGCCCGCCCGGCCTCTTCGGCCCGGGCCTTCTCCTCCAGGCGCTTCATCGAACCACGGATTGCCGGCGCCAGGGGTGAGGTGGGGAACCGAGTCAAGAACTTGCTGCCCACCGAGAGGAAGGTCTCGTAGTCCCGGAGTAGCTCGGCCGCCCGGACCCAAGTGCCCAGTGCCCACTCCTCCAGGGGCTTGGTGCTCCCATCCGTGTAGACCATGAGGGTCTCGGGGAACCCGGCGAGGACGATTCGGCGGCCGACGAGGAGGTGATCGCGGGCCGCCTTTTCCATGGGGACCGATGTGGAGAATCGGCCAATAGCGGCCTCGAGAGGGGCGAAGGAGCGGTCCTGGCCTTCTAGCTGACCGATGCTGTCCAGTAGGGCGGGGGTTTCTTCGCGCTGGATGCCGACGCGGTCCTCAATGAGGGGAGCCAGTTGGGCCTCGATGCGATCGAGGTGCAGCTTGGCTTGGGCGAAGCCCGCGTCCTCCCGCAGTGCTCGGCGGAAGCCCGCTTTGGCCCGCCCCCAGCGCTCCGAGTCGGACGATCGAAGGGCGAGCGAGTAGTGGAGGAGAGCGTCGAGGTCTTTGGTACCGCCGCTGAGGCCGGGCTGGGGCTCGGCGGAACCCCCTTCTCCGGAATCGCCTCCTCCACTGCCTTCGGCCCGTGGCGTCACCCCGCTCTGCTCCAGGGTCCATGCGTAGACCGCTTGAAGCAGGGGCCAAAATTCGTCGGCGTCCTCAGTCCACTCCGCCTTTTGGGTCCCGGCAGAGGTTTCGATCTGGGCTTCCACGTGGAGTGTCGGAAAGGCGCTGTGTACGCGACAGTTCAGCTGGATGGCCGCGCTTGCCTCGCTCCCTGGCTCCTCGGGCGGTAAGGGCAAGCCGCTCTGCAACAAGTCCCAGAGCCCCCGGGTCACGGGGCCAAAGTTGGGGTCGCTGCTCAGGTCGTCGAAGGAGGCGATCTCGACATGGCGGGGCCGTGGGGTCGCTTCGGTTCCATCCGTCGCACCCTCTCCCTCGGCTGCACCCTCTTCCTCGGCTGCACCCTCTTCCTCCTCCGCCTCGGCGCGCAGAGGAGAGGGCCAGACAGAGAGGGCCAAAACGACAGCAGCCGGAGCCAACACGCTTCGTAGAAGGGGGCTGATCATGGCCGGACGCTATCACGAGGGGACAACGGACTGTGGGCTTGGGGCCATTGGGGTGAACGGCTGTTGTCGGGCGAAAGTGGGCCGATCCGATGGCTTGCTGGGAACTGGCGGTGTCTGGAGGCGTGGGGCGTCGGGACCTGCCTGGCTCGTACCCCGCCTACCCGGCTGCAGTGAGGGTGAGGAGGCCATCGCTCAAGAGCTCTTCCAGGACCTCGGTCGCTTCGGTTTCATCGCATCCCAACCGGACGAACTCAGCGAGCACTGCTTCGTGCGGCTGAGGCCGGCGGCAGAAGTCGAGCAACTCGCCCAGGGCCTCAGGCAGCGTCCCGGTTCGCAATTCCCCATCCCCCACGTGCTCGACGCAGAGCCACTCGCAGGCCGGTCCTGGCGGCGCTTCGGTCGGCGCCTCGCCCCGCAGATCGCTCGCCAGCCAGCGCCGCAGCCCCTCCAGGAGCGAGAGACTGCCCACCGGGCTGCGTCGCAAGCGGATGTGGGGCGCTTGGACCCAGTCCGGGGAGGCCGCCGCGACGACCCCCTGTGCTCGGCCGGTTCCCGCAGCGGGCAGGCGCCGAGCCCGGGCGAAGTCCGTCTCCAGCGCGGCCAGGTCGGCGGCCCGGGGGGCCCAACCCTCCGCGGCTGATTCGAGGAACGTCCCAAAGGCGATCGCAAGCACCTCCTGGTCTCGGATCGCGGAGTGGAAGGTGTCCGAGGAGAAGAAGTCCAAGAAGGTCTGCCGGTTGGTTCCGTGGAGTTCCATCCAAGCAGCAGTGCAAGGAAACTCGGTCCGGAGGGCTTCGAGAACCCGGCTTTGTCGCTCCGGATCGGAGAGCCAGGCCCGCTGGTCCACTGCCAGTAGCAGGCTCCGCTCGTGGGAGCTCAGGTCCTCGTCGGCCAAGCTGCCGGCGGGGTCGGCGTAGACGGCCTGCACGAAGGCCGGATCGTGGTGGAGGCGGACTGCGACCTGCTGCAGGGCCTCTGCGCTCATGAGGCGCTTCTCTTCGCCTGCCCAAAGGGGGTGGGGGCGAGGCGGTCTTGGAGCTTTCGGAAGGCGGGGGCGGCCTCCTCGAGCGGGTTGCGCTCGCACTCCAAGACGACCGCTCTGAGGTTCGGGGCACGCTTCGCTACGGAGTCCAGGATCTCCCAAGTGTCGGGCAGGATGGTGAGTTGGTGGTCGTCCTCGACATAGGCGAAGCCGTCCCAGGACCCTTCGGTGCCTCCCGCGACGTGGATCTCGACGATGCGCTCCACGGGAAAGTGGTCCAGTCCTTCGCAGGCAGCGTGTCCCTGGAGGCGCTGGTAGATGGCGAGGTGAGCACAGTCCAGGAGCAGTCCCGTATCTGCCCGTTCACAGACCCGGGCGTAGAAGTCGAGGAGGTGGAGGTCGCCCACGTAGGCTCGCCCCGGAGGATTCTCGGGGAGGACCTCGCACCCCGTAGCTTCACGCAGGCGGATGATGCCTTGGGCAATGGCCGTGGCAGCCTCGTCGGTGAGGATGGGGGGGAGGAGCAACATGTGGGCTGGCTCCCGGGGGCCGAAGTGCCACAGTCCCGCGTCGCCGCAGAGCCACGCCGGCTTGATCTGCTGCACAAGGTGCTGAACTGCCGCCACCCACTCGGGGTCAAAGTCGCGGGGCTGGTCCAAGTTGAGGTCGAGGTAGTGGTAGGTGCATGGGAGCCCCGCGTCGAGCCAACGGTCGGCGTCGGCGTCCAGTCCCTTGCTGACCTCGACGCCCACCTCAAGGAAGGCTACGTCGCCGCCGGATGCCCGATGGAGGGCCAGGGGGTCCAGGGAGCCGCCGGCGCAAGCAGCGCCGTATTCGGTGGAGATGCCCAGGCCCAGGTGGGGCAGGGTCGAGACGCGGTCGAGAAAGCTCATGGGTCTTCGGTTCGCCCCACTTTGCCCCGGCCCCTGGGCCTTGGCCAGGGAAGCAGGCGAGACATTGCCCGGCGGAGGACAGCGCTTCGGATCTGAAGAAAACGCCTTGCACATCCGTCCAGAATGCACAGGTTTGAACTAGCACACACTGCAATCCTCACCGGAGGGCGCCATGGCCAAGAACGACCCCACTCTCTTCCTTCAGGGCGCCAAGGAGATGCAGACCCCCAACATTGCTGAGGATGCGGACAAGGGCCTGCGCGAAGCGCCCGACCCGAGTCGGATCCTTGTGCTGGATCCCCGGGTGATCACTGGCGACTCGAACCCAAGCCACCTTCTGGCTGAAGCGGTGGCCTTTGGTCTGACCCAGTTCCTCTACGATCCCCTCGTCGAATTCGAAGCTGCCGCCTAGGCCGCCCGGGCGGCTGGCCCCGACGCCTGCTGTCGGTGGCGGGCCCGCCTCCTAGTCCTCTGCCTGGGCCTCCTTCCGGGCGATCCAACCGATTCGAGCGGGATGCCACGGATTCCAAGGGCTCCGGACTTCTTTTTCCTCTCCGAGGATGGCCAAATCCCGGCACAAGGCTGCGAAGGCACGGGCTTCGCGGGGTTCTTGGTGAAGGACGGCCAAAGCGCCTCCGGGGAGGACACGCTCCCACAGGGCCAGGACGAGCGACTGGGGTCGTAAGAAGCGGTCGGGCAGGCCGTCGGCGCGCAGCGTATCCGGCACGAGGTAGGGGAGAAAGCAGGTCACTAAGGCGAAGGAGCCGAGAGCGTCTTCAGCGGCCCCGCTTTCGTACTTTGCCCCGGCGAAGGCCTCGCAGCGCCAGCGGGCCAGTGCCCCGCGGGTCGAGCCGTCGGAGTAGCGGCGGTTGGGCGCAATCTCTCGGCCGGTCCAGGATCCTGGTCGGAAGCTGAAGAGCGCGGGCAGGTACCACCAGGTGGCCGATCCCACGTCTAGCCCGGGGCCTTCGACAGACAGGGGCCCCAGGGTACGGTCCAGCCAATCCAGGAGGTGGAGGTTCCGTCGCCACTCTTCAGCTGTGCAGCTCTTGGACCATGCGCTGAGGTCGTAGTCTCGGGCCAGGGCTGACAGGCGATCGAGCTGGTCTTCGTTGTAGGCCTCACTGGCCTCAGCGAGGCTCAGACCCTCGATTCGAGCCACTGGAGCCGACCACCCGAAGAGGCGTCCGAGCTGAAAGTCGACTTCGCGCCGGGTCTTCGAGAACCACGAGCCCAACAAAACCCAGTCCCTGGCTCCCGATTGGGCCTACTCGTTGTTGCCGGCCTCGTCTGAGGCCGGAGCCTCCGCAGCGGCGGCTGGAGCCTCTGCAGCGGCGGCCGGAGCCTGTGCAGTTGCTGCGGCGCCATCAAAAGCGCCTGACCGAAGCTTGCCGAAGTAGCTGTTGGTCTCTTCCTTTAGCTTGCCGGTGAGCAGCAGGACGGCAAAGAGGTTGGGCACGACCATCAGACCCAGGGTCAGGTCCGAGAATGCGAGAACCGGGCCCAGCTTCCAGATGGCACCGATAAAGAACGCGGCGACAAAGAGCATCTTGAAGGGCACCACTGCCTTGGTTCCGAACATGTACTGCACCGAGGTCTCGCCGTAGTAGGACCAACTGATGGCAGTCGAGAAGGCGAAGAGGCAGACCGCAATTGCGAGGAAGCTATCGCCGAAGCCGGGGAGGAAGAAGTCGAAGGCCCGGGCGGTGAGAGCCGCTCCGTCGAGTTCCGCGGCAAAGTTCGCTCCGCCCATGTCGGCCATGACGATGACCAAGGCGGTGGCAGTGCAGACCACGATGGTGTCGATGAACGGCTCGAGCAAGGCCACAATGCCCTGGCGAAGTGGCTCATCTGTGCGGGCCGCCGCATGGGCGATTGGAGCCGAACCCAGGCCGGCCTCGCTCGAGAAGACGGCCCTTCGGACTCCAGTGATGATGACGACGCCGATCGCGCCGCCGGCCGCAGCCTGGCCGGAGAAAGCGTCGGAGAAGATGAGGGCCAGGGCGGGTCCTACGCCGCCGATGTTCATCAGGCAGATGGCCAGGGCGCCCAGGATGTAGCCGCCGCACATGACTGGAACGAGGACCCCCGCGACCTGTCCGATGCGCTTGATCCCGCCCAGGATGACCGCGGCCACCGCTCCGGCGAGCACCACGCCAGTTACAACCTGCGGGATGTCGAAGCTCTCCTTCAAGAGGGTGGCGACGTTGTTGCTCTGGAACATGTTGCCGCCGCCCAGAGAGGCCATGGCGCAGGCGAAGGCGAAGAACATCGCAAGCGGTCCTGCCATACCAGCCAGTCCGGGGTAGCGCTCTGGGATGCCTTTGGTGATGTAGTACATGGCCCCACCGCGGTAGTTCCCCTCGTCGTCCTGGACGCGGTAGAGCGTGCCCAGCCCGCACTCGGCGAACTTGGTGGCCATTCCCACCAGCCCGATCATCCACATCCAGAAAACGGCGCCAGCGCCGCCCGTCTTTACCGCTACCGCGACGCCGGCGATGTTGCCGAGGCCGACAGTCGCCGAGACGGCGGCCGACAGGGCCTGCAGGTGAGAGATTTCGCCCTCTTCTCCGGACTTGTCGAACTTGCCGCGAACAATTTCAATGGCGTGGCCGAAGGCTCGGAACTGGATCCCTCCGGTGACGACGGTAATGACGAAGCCGGCCCCAAGGCAGAGGATGACGACCGGCCAGGACCAAACCAGGCCGACCAGCGTGTTCAGCGAATTTTCGATGGACTCAATCATGGGCATGGGCTCTATCGGATGGGACGGGGGGAGTCAAGGTGGGATCGGTGCTGCCCTTTGACAATCCCGCAGCCCCGCGGCCTTGCGCTGGAGCAGCGCAGCATGCGTTCTTGGTTCTTTCTGCCCGAGGGCTAGGCCGTAGGCTCTTAGACTTGGGCACAGTGCCGGTGGACTATGAACTTGTATCTGAGCTGACCCGTTTCTGTTTCCTTTCTGTTAAGAGGGTCTCGGATGCTGCTGGGGCAAATCACAAATTGCCTACAACGGGGTTGTGATCATGGGAATCAACAAACGAAGTCGATCGGCCACTGCTGCCGCATCGGCTCTGGTTCTTGCTCTGTGCCTCTCGACTTCGGTCTGGGCAGAACAGCATGGGGGTACCGACGGGGACTCCTCTTCCGATGACGCCAACCTCGTCTGCTCCTTTTGCGGAAAGAGCTACAAAGAGGTCACTAAGCTCATCGCTGGACCGAGCGTCTACATCTGCGACGAGTGCATCGAGTCGAGCCAGGAAATCATCGCGGACGAGTCGCCGGCTTCTGAGGAGAGTTCAGGAGACGAGAATCCGGCCGAGGGAGAGACTGCGGCTGAAGAGGAGGCCGTTGCAGAGGAAGTCGTTGCAGAGGAACCCGTAGCCGCGCCGGAAGCTGCCTCGGCTTCGGCCGAGTCCGAGGCGCCGGCGGCTGCGGCTGCGGTCAAGCCGGCCAAGCTTTCCCCTCCGACGGTCGGTTACAACGGTGGATTCTTTGTTGGGAGCCCGGACGGTGCCTTCAAGCTCGCCATCAACGGTCGCCTTCAGGCCCGCCTTGTGTTCGAGAGCCTCGATGGCGACCCCCGAGAAAACCAAAGTCAATTCAGCCTTCCCCGAGTTCGCCTGAAGCTCAGCGGCCACGCATTCAGCGAGCGGATCGCCTTTGCTCTGGAGTTCGACTTCGGCAAGGGCGGGGTCCGCCTAAAGGACGGGTATGCCGAGTTCAAGATTCTCGACCGTTGGCTCTTTGTTGAAGTGGGCCAGTTCAAGCGCCCCTTCTCGCGTCAGCAGCTGAGCTCGAGTGCGAAGCAGCAGTTCGTGGATCGAGCGATCACCGACGCCTACTTCAAGGGTGGCCGCGACTTGGGCGTGATGCTCCACAGCCACAAGATGAAGGCCCCGATCGAGTACGCCGTGGGCCTCTTCAACGGAACCGGAGACAAGGGGCTGCTCAGTGGCGACGTCGTGGTGGATCCCTACACGGGAGAGGGCGGCATTGAGAGCGGCACAGTCTCCAACGTGCCGGATCTGATGGATCCCATGCTCGTGGCTCGCCTTGGCTGGCACACCAAGGACTTTGACGGCTACTCCGAGAGCGACACCAACCACAGCGACTTCGGCTTCGCGATTGGCGGTGGAGTGGTGTTGGACTTCGATGCGGACAACGACGATGACAGCGCGGTTCGAGCCGAGGTCGACTACGCCCTGAAGTTCAAAGGCCTGTCCAGCAGCGGCGCCTTCTACCTAGCTACCGCCCAGGCTGGGCTTGAGTTTTCGGACCAAGCGTGGGATGCGGTTGGCCTGCACGTTCAGGTCGGCTACGCCATCAAGGGAGTGGTTGAGCCCATGGTTCGTTATGCTCGTATCCTGCCCAATGGCTACTACAACGACAGCCAAGAGATTCGCGGTGGATTCAGTGTTTTCTTCCACGGACACAACCTCAAGTGGTCCACGGACGTGGGGATACTGACCGACGGGGTCGCTGGTTTGGATGACGCCGTCGACGTGCAGGTCCGCTCTCAGGTCCAACTGGCGTTCTGACTCTCACATGCCAGCCACACA
>CAZQTQ010000032.1:0-8170 GCA_964596025.1 uncultured Rickettsiales bacterium | reverse complement strand
AATAAGCCCCTAGCCTCTTGGGGTATGTCCCCTCTGCTTCCGAGGTTTTCAGCCGGTCTGCTTTCGGCGCTCTCCGCTCTCGTAATCGGCTGCTCGCCCCCGCCGGAGGCGCCGTCGGAGATGGCAGAGCTCTGCGCCTACCTCCTTCGGGAGTGGGAGAACGAGGACCCTCGGGTACTCGAGGCGGGGGTCGAGAATCTCGAGGAGATCCTGGACGGCTACGACCTCAGCGCTGAGACCACCGAGCGGTCCTGGTCCCTCCCTTCGCTGAGCGATGCCGACGTGGCGGCGTTGGACCGCCCCAACCGCGCCATCGACCAGACCCTGAACGTCGGCCTGGCTTATGCCAGTCGGCATTCGGTCGATCTTCATGGTGAAGTCCAGATCCAGCTGGATCAGCTGCCCTTCGAGCCCACGGCTGCCACCTACGTACGGCGCTTTCTCGACCCCACCGATCCGAGCTGCTTCCCGAGCGGCGACTGCTCCCCGTTGTTCACTGAGAACGAGGCGCAGCGCACCAATCCGCTCTACACCGTCGACCTCTTCTTTCCCAAACACTTTCGGTGGGTTGCCGTCACCAGCGGGGCCGAGGACACGGGACGTCGGGCCTTTGTCGCGCGGTCGTGGATTCCGGAGTTGGCAGTCGCCGCGGACGGGCACACCGAGGTGCGCCAGAGCTTCACTTTGGCCGTTTGGTTAGGAGCGGCCGACGGCGGGACCTGGCGCCTTGACAACCTCTACAGCGAGACGAGCCTCCAGGAGGGCGTCGACCACGGGTTCATCGAGGCCACGATCCGCGACTCGATGAACGATGTCTTTGTCGCTGCGGATGAGGGGATCGATGAGGTGTTGCTGGGGTCCTAGGCAGAGTCGTCGTCTCCGGTAGAACTCCCTCCGCAGGTGACCGAGAGACTGAAGGCGCCCGCGGCGCCGGAGAAGCCGTCGACGACGACGTAGTAGATGCTGCCTGCAGTCGCGCTGAATTCAACCGAGGTGTTGCCCGAACCCCCTGGGATGCAGTTGTTCGCCGAGCAATCCCCCGTGCTGCCCCCGTCCAAGACGAAGACGTCGAGGTCGGCGGACGAGGTTGGGGTCACTTCGACGGTCACGTCTGTAGCAGTCGTCGTAAAGAAGGTGTAGGCGAGCTCCGGGCCGCTCTCGTTCCAGGTGCTGCAGGAGTAGTACTGGATGTTGGAGTTGTTGCTGTCCGAGGTGTCGCCTTCCAGCTCCGAGCCACAGGAGAGGACGGTGCCGAACTCGGGGTAGCAGGTCTCACCGTCTCCGCTTGCGGAGTCGTCGTCGCCGCCTGCGTCGGAGTCGTCGTCGTCGTCGCCTGCGTCGTCGTCGTCGCCCCCGGCGGAGTCGTTGTCGTCGTCGTCCCCTGCATCGTCGTCGCCGCTGGCGGCGGAATCGTCGTCATCGCCGCTTGCGTCGTCGTCGTCGCCTGCGTCGTCGTCGTCCCCTGCGGTGTCGTCGTCGCCCCCGGCGGAGTCGTCGTCGCTGCCCCCGGCGGAGTCGTTGTCGTCGTCGTCCCCACCTCGCCCGCCGCCCCGACTCATACAACCGACCGAGAGGCTCAGCGCAGCCAGGAGGAGCAGGAGGCTGGGGATCGGCCCGAGGCGTCTGCGGGATGAGAAGGTGAGCAGCATCAGATTTCCCAGAGGAGCCAGGCCAGGATAACGAAAGAAGGACGGGGAGAGTGATTTCTTAGGCGGTGTCGATGTCGATGTCCTAGTCGGAGTCGTCGCCTGCGTCGGAGTCGTCGTCGTCGTCGCCTGCGTCGGAGTCGTCGTCGTCGTCGCCTGCGTCGTCGTCGTCGCCCCCGGCGGAGTCGTTGTCGTCGTCGTCCCCTGCATCGTCGTCGCCGCTGGCGGCGGAATCGTCGTCATCGCCGCTTGCGTCGTCGTCGTCGCCTGCGTCGTCGTCGTCCCCTGCGGTGTCGTCGTCGCCCCCGGCGGAGTCGTCGTCGCTGCCCCCGGCGGAGTCGTTGTCGTCGTCGTCCCCACCTCGCCCGCCGCCCCGACTCATACAACCGACCGAGAGGCTCAGCGCAGCCAGGAGGAGCAGGAGGCTGGGGATCGGCCCGAGGCGTCTGCGGGATGAGAAGGTGAGCAGCATCAGATTTCCCAGAGGAGCCAGGCCAGGATAACGAAAGAAGGACGGGGAGAGTGATTTCTTAGGCGGTGTCGATGTCGATGTCCTAGTCGTCGTCGTCGCCCCCGCCGGAGTCGTCGTCGTCGTCGCCTGCGTCGTCGTCGTCGCCCGTTGCGTCGTCGTCGTCGCCCGTTGCGTCGCCGTCGGTGTCGGGATTGGTGGGGTCGGTTCCGTTAGCGACCTCCTCGTCGTCGGGGATGCCGTCGCCATCGGAGTCGGAGTCGTAGAAGTCCGGGACGCCGTCATCATCGCTGTCGACGGGGTTGGTGGGGTCGGAGCCGAACTCGATCTCGTTCGAGATGCCGTCGCCGTCGGCGTCGGTGTCAGCCCCATCCGGGATTCCATCGCCGTCTGAGTCGAGGTCGAGGAAGTTGGGCTGGCCGTCTCCGTCCAGATCTTCCCAGCCTTCCCAGCTGTCGGGCATGCCGTCGCCGTCGCTGTCGTCGTCGAGGTAGTTGGGGATGCCATCGCCATCGAAGTCGTCGGCCCCCTCGATCGCATCCGGGATGCCGTCGTTGTCGCTGTCGTCGTCGCCTGAATCGTCGTCGTCGTCCCCTGCAGTGTCGTCGTCGTCGCCCGTTGCATCGTCGTCGTCGCCCGTTGCATCGTCGTCGTCGTCGCTCGCACACCAGGGATGACCCAGGCAATCGGAATCATCACAGTCGATGGCTCCATCGCCGTCGTTGTCGGTGCCGTCATCGCAGACCTCCAAGACGGGGGCTGGTAAATCGTCATCACCCCCGGCCGAGTCGTTGTCGTCGTCGTCCCCACCTCGCCCGCCGCCCCGACTCATACACCCGACCGAGAGGCTCAGTGCGGCCAGGAGGAGCAGGAGGCTGGGGATCGGCCCGAGGCGTCTGCGGGATGAGAGGGTGAGCAGCATCAGGTTCTCCGGAGCATCCAGGTCACAATAACGAGGGTGGCGGGGAGAGTGAAATTCAGTTGTCGTCGATGTCGGAGAGGTGCTCGAGGACGAGGGCCGCCACCCGTTCGGCGTGCCGTGCTGGTCCCCAGTGGCCCGCGCCGGGAACCTGAGCGGCTCGGCTGCGGGACAGGGCCCCGACCAGGATTTCGGCGATCTGGGCCATCGCAGGATGAGCGTGCTGTCCCATCAGGACGAGGACGGGCTGCTCGACTTCCCCCAGCGGGGTCTCGTGGCCGGTCGCTAGGACGGCGGCCAGTTCGGCTTCGATGCGCTTGCGATGGGCCAGGAGATGCTCCCGCTCTTTGGGCTCCATCACGGCCCAGGAGCCTTCGCCGCGCCAGAAGTCGATGAGCAAGGCGAGGACAGCGCCCGGGTCTTGGGACTCACCCGCCTCGACCGACTGACGGCGCAGCGATCGCTTTAACGACGGCGCCAGGTCGAGCGCGGTCGGTTCGTAGACGGTCACTGAACGAACCCAGTCGCCGTACTTTGCCGCCGCTGCCAGGGCTAGAACCCCCCCATAGGAGTGTCCGAGTACGTGGGCCGGCTCCCCGACCTCGAAGAGCCAAGCTTCGGCTTCTTCGAGGTCCCGTGTGATCGCCCCCTTCTGCGCATCGGCCGTCGTCCAGGGCCGTCCTCCGTAGCCAGGGAGATCGGGGGCCAACACCCGGTGGGAGTCGCCCAGCCGTTCCGCCAACGGGTGCCAGAATCGACGCCCAGCGCCCGACCCATGGAGGAGAAGGAGGGGGGGGCCTTGGCCCAGGTCCAGGCAGTGTTCGGGGTCCACTCCACAAGGGTAGCGGGCTGGGCTTGCTTCCCCCACCCCCATCCCCACCCCCGCACCCGCTATCCTTCCCGCCATGTCCTCGCCCATACCCCGTGTCCGCCTCGGCCTCGATCGCCTCCTCTCCGACGAACTAAAGCTCCTCCGCGGGAAAAGCGTGGGGCTCGTCTGCAATGCGTCGACGGTGACGTCGAAACTGGAGCACGCCGCCGACCTCTTCCATCACCATCCGGACTTCGAGCTGGTTCGTCTCTTTGGCCCCGAGCACGGGCTCCGGGGGGCCGCCCAGGACATGATTCCTGTGGATGGCCAACAGAGGGATCGAAGGACTGGGCTCGAAGTTATCTCGCTCTACGGTCACGACGAGGCCTCGCTGCGCCCGGATCCCAGCTGGTTTCGCGGTCTCGACGTCGTCGTCTTCGACATCCAAGACGTCGGCTCGCGCTACTACACCTACGTCTACACCATGGCTTTTGCGATGGAGGCGGCGGGCGTCGCCGGGATCCCGGTCGTAGTCTGCGACCGGCCGAACCCGATCACAGGAGTTGAGGTCGAGGGCAATGCGGTCCAAGAGGGCTATTCCTCCTTTGTCGGCCAATTCCCGCTTGCCAACCGCCATGGCATGACGGCCGGTGAGCTGGCGCGCTTCTTCCAGGCCGAGTGCGGGATTCCCTGCGACCTTCGCGTCGTCCCGATGGAGGGCTGGGATCCCGCGATGGAGTGGTGGGAGACGGGGCTCCCCTGGGTGCAGCCCTCGCCCAACATGCCCACCGTCGAGACGGCGCTCGTCTACCCCGGGATGTGCTTCTTCGAGGGGACGCTCCTGAGCGAGGGGCGCGGCTGCACCCGCCCCTTCGAGGTCGTGGGCGCGCCCTACATCGACGGCGTCGCTTGGGCCGAGGACACCACCAGGGAGCTTGAGGATGCGGGCTACGGTGGCTTCACTCTGCGGCCGCTGATGTTTCAGCCGACCTTTCATAAGCACAGTGGGAAGGCCTGCGGTGGCATTCAGCTGCACGTCACCGATCCCCAGCGATTTCGTCCCGTGATGGTGGCGACCGCTCTGCTGAAGTCCTGCTGGCGACTGTGGCCAAGGGATGCCGCGTGGCGGACCGCGGCCTACGAGTTTGTTGAGGATCCGATCGCCATTGACCTCTTGGGCGGAACCGACGCCCTCCGGCATGAGGTGGAAGGAGATGTGCCCCTGCGTCGCATCCAAGAACGCTGGGACGACCAAAGTGCCGACTTTCGGGCCCAGCGCGCCCGCTACCTGCTGTACTCCGAATAGTGCGCTTGAGGCGCACTCACCTCCCTAGACGGGCAGCCCCTCGCGCAGGGCTTCTTCCAGGCTTGTCGTCTCCCAGACTTCCATCCCGCGGGGCAGCGAAGCACCCTCGGGAAGAGCGGGAACGAGTGCCTTGGTGAACCCGTGCCGCGCCGCCGTCTCCAGGCGTCGGGCGATGTGGGGCACTTTGCGGACCTCGCCGGTCAGTCCGACCTCTCCCAGAACCAGGAGCTCGGTGGGAAGAGCCTTCTCGTGGAGGCTGGACACGATGGCACTGCATACGGCGAGATCTGCCGCCGTCTCCGAGATGCGCACGCCGCCCACCACATTCACAAAGAGGTCCTTGTCGCTGAGGTCGTAGCCAGCCTTGCTGAGTACGGCGCAGAGCATGGCCAGGCGGCCGCTGTCGATCCCCAGGGCAGTTCGCCGCACAGAACCGGGATATCCGGGCGCAGCGAGCGCTTGGACCTCGAGCAGCAAAGTCCGACTGCCCTCGAGGCAAGCCGTGACCACGGTTCCCGGGCGCTCGCTCGGCCGGTCCCGCAAGAGCATTGCCGAGGGTTCGGCCACTTCCCGCAGGCCTTCGGCGGTCATCTCAAAGAGCCCGAGCTCTCCGGTCGCTCCAAAGCGGTTCTTCTGGCCGCGCAGAACCCGGTATGGGGGATGGCTCCCGCCCTCGAAGTAGATGACGGTGTCGACGATGTGCTCGAGGGTCTTGGGTCCAGCGAGCTGGCCGCCCTTGGTGACATGGCCAACGAGGAGGACGGCGCGTCCGGTCGACTTGGCGTGAACCATCAGCCGCGAGGCCACCTCACGGACCTGACTGAGGTTGCCCGGGGCTCCGGAGAGTTCCGGAAGGTAGACCGTCTGGACGGAGTCGAGGATCAGCACATCCGGAGCGGTTCGGTTCAGTCCGTCCTCGATCAGGCTCAAGTCGGTTTCGGATTGGAGGAAGAGCGCGTCACTCAGTGATCCGAGGCGCTGCGCACGGCCGAGGATCTGGTCCTGGCTCTCCTCGCCCGAGGCATAGAGCACCCGGCGTCCAGCGGAACTCAAGGCCAGAGCTACCTGCAGCAAGAGGGTGGACTTGCCAACCCCAGGGTCGCCGCCAATGAGCGTCACACTGCCGGGGACCAACCCTCCTCCGAGGATACGATCCAGCTCACCGATGCCCGTCGGCCAGCGGATCTGGGCGCCCCCTTCGGAGAGGGAGGTGATCGGCTGCGGCCGGCCCGGGCCGGCCTCGGAAGCGGTGCTGCCAGTCTTGGGCGAAGGCTTGGGGCGGATCGACCGCGCGTCCTGGCTCTCGAGCCGTGCTTGCACCTCCACAAAGCTGTTCCATTCAGCGCAATCGGGACACTTCCCCAGCCACTTTGCGGTGTTGTACCCGCAGGCTGTGCACTCGAAGTGGGTCTTGGGTTTTGCCATGGGGGATCTCTCTACCGGTCGGGAGCAGCCGCAGCATGCCAGGTGCCAGAACAGCCGCAAGCACAAGCTTGGCCACAGCGCCGCTTGATGCCTAGCAGGTGGGGTGCTAGACGATGCCGACCACAATGATCGATGCACAGGACCAGATCCTCGTCCCCGGCCCCAGCGACGAGGCGCACCCGCTGGGCGCCCCCGCACATCCCGCCGCATCGATCGCCCTTTGGGACTTCCACACCGTCCCGATGCGGACTTTCCATCTCACCTGGATGAGCTTGTTCCTGTGCTTCTTTGCCTGGTTCGGTGTCGCCCCATTCATGCCGGTTATCCGCTCCGACCTGGGTCTGACCGACGTGCAGGTCGCCAACACCGCCATCGCTTCGGTCGTTGGAACCGTGTTTGCGCGAATGTTCATTGGGGTGATGTGCGACCGCTTCGGGCCGCGACGGACCTACGCGCTGCTGCTCTTCTTGGGCGCCATTCCGACCGCAGGCCTCGTCGTGGTCTCAAGCTACGAGACTTTCCTCCTGGCCCGCTTTCTCATCGGGGGGCTGGGTGCTTCGTTTGTCATCACGCAGTACCACACCTCGGTGATGTTTCAGGATCGCTGCGTGGGGACCGCTAACGCCACGACGGCCGGTTGGGGCAACCTCGGCGGTGGTGTCACACAGGTTGTCATGCCGTTGGTAGGGGCGGGCATCGTCGCCCTAGGGTTCAGTCGGAGCGCAAGCTGGCGATTGGCCATGCTGGTGCCGGCCGTTCTCCTGGCCGGGGCCGGGGTGGCGTACCTTCGGTTCACCAAGGACCTGCCGGGGGGCAACCTCAGCGAAGTGCCGAAGTCGGCCGCCGCCAGCCTGAGCCCGACAATCCCCGTGAGCCGTCCCTGGGGTTCCCTCCGGGACATGCGCGTCTGGGTACTCGCCCTGGTCTACGGGGGTTGCTTCGGCGTGGAGGTGACGGTCCTGAACTTCGCGGCAACCCACTTCCACGACGACTATCGGCTCTCCATTGGTGCTGCCGGCATGGCCGTGGCGGTCTTTGGCTTTCTGAACGTCTTTGGTCGGCCCCTGGGGGGCTTCCTTACCGACCGCATCGGGGGTCGCTGGGGGCAGCGCGGACGGGCTCGGCTCTTGGCGGGCTTGTTGGTCTTCGAGGGCCTGTTTCTGTGGGGGTTTTCGATGGTGCCGAGGGGTTCGATGGCCTTGGCGGTCCTGGTTCTGCTCGGCTTTGGACTCTTTGTCCAGTTGGCCGAAGGAGCGACCTTTGGAATCGTCCCGCTCCTGCACCGCGTTGGCCTCGGTCGGGTTGTGGGCCTTGTATCGACCGGGGGTATCCTCGGAGCCGTGGGTGCGGGCTTCTTGTTCCGTGTCGAAGGGTCTCTGGCCAGTAGCTTCGGGGCCCTGGGCATCATCGTCGCTTGTGTGTCGTGGACGCCCATGCTCCTGCGCTTTCCCGAGGAGAAAGGGGCGGTGGGCTAGGGCTTTGGCTCTGCTCGCGAACTCCGCCCGGTTCTGATGCCCTTGATCCGCCCCTTCCGCGCGCTTCGCTACGGCCCCAACCACTTGGAGCACCTCGACGAGCTCATCTCGCCGGCGAG
>CAZQTQ010000031.1:7034-18078 GCA_964596025.1 uncultured Rickettsiales bacterium | reverse complement strand
GCAGCTCGTGCGTGGCGACCGCGGTCCTCTGGCCTCTGCGGGCGACCCCCCCTTTACCCATGCAGCTCGCATGATCCAGGGGTGGAAAGAGGACGGCATTTTTGTTCGAGACCCCCGGCCTGCTCTCTACAGCTACGAGCAGCGCTGCGGCGATGTGTCACATCGCGGACTCGTCGCTTGCGTGCGACTTGGACTGGACTCGGATCCGCTCCTTCCTCACGAGGGGACGCGGGGGCGGACTACGAAGGTCCTTCTAGACGGACTGCGGGCCATGCGGACCCAGCTATCGCTCGCAGTCGGGCTGGTTGAAGACGCGACTGGAGCGCTCAGCGAGCACCTCCAAGGGGGGGTTGGGCGGCCGCACCTCGTGGCGGAGGATGGAAACGGCTGGTTGAATCGGGTGTGGCGTGATGAGGATCCGCAGCTGCAGCTTCGATTGGCGGGGGCCCTGCGGGGCGAGGTCACGGTGGTGGCCGATGGACACCATCGCCTCGAGGCCGCCCAGCGCTACCGCGCAGAGCAGGGTCGCGAGGGCAGCACTCGCGAGAGGCCCTCTGACTACCTGTCGATGCTGCTCGTGCCGGCTCGGGATGCACTGCAGCGCAGTCAGCCGACCCATCGAGTCTGTATCTCGCTGTCGTCTGAGGCCCACACGGTCGTCGACGGGCTGAGCGCTGCGTTTGAGGTCGTGGACTTGGACTCGGACGAGGCCCTCTTTCGCTTCCTGGACGACCGGTCCGGGATCCGCTTCGGAATGGCTCAGCCGGGCCGACGCCAAGGTCTTGTGCTTCGGCCCGATGCGCCGCTTCCGTCCGAGCCGGACGAGCTGCCCGCAGTCCTGGCCGATGTCGATGCGGCCATCCTCGACGTCCGGGCCTTGCGTCCCATCGAAGAGGCGCTGGGGAGCGGCTTCCGGTCATTAACCGAGACGGGCTCTTCGGGCTCTCCGTTCTCCCACAATCGGTCGTCGAGGCGTGACATCCTCGGGCTCGTCGATGGAGGAGCTGCCGATCTGGCCTTCCTGCTGCGACCTGCCCTGCCGGAACAAGTCTTGGAGGTCGCGCGGGCTGGGGGGATGATGCCGCCCAAGTCGACGAACTTCTTGCCGAAGCCGGCCAAAGGCCTGCTGATGAACAGCCTGCACAGCTTCTAGGGGAGGGTACTTTCTTGCTCAGTCTGCGTGAGTTGAGCCAGGCCCAAGCGGAGGGCTTGCGTGCCGTCTTTACGGACATCGACGGGACCCTGACGGACGGCGAGGGCCGCATCGCTTCGGAGGTCTTCGCGTCCATGGAGCGGCTGCAGGCGGCGGGCTTGGCTGTCGTACCGGTCACCGGTCGGCCGGCGGGCTGGTGCGATCAGATCGCTCGAACCTGGCCGGTCGATGGAGTCATTGGCGAGAACGGAGGACTCTATTTTCGGCGCGAGAAGGGGCAGCTCGGGTCCTTCGCGATGGAGCGGGTCTACGCGCAGGACGAGGCGACCCGCCGTCGCAACCGCGAGCGGTTGGCTGCCCTGAGCGAGGCCGTCCTCGAGGCCCACCCGGGCGCCGCCATCTCCAGCGATCAGCAGTACCGCGAGTTCGATCTAGCGGTCGACTTCTGCGAGGACGTGCCGGCTCTCGGCCGCGAGGAAGTGGATGCCATCGTCGCTCAGTTGGTCGAGGCTGGCTGCACGGTCAAGATCAGCAGCATCCACGTCAACGCCTGGTTTGGTCGCTTCGACAAGTCGACGATGTGTCTTCGTTTTGCCCGCGACGTCCTCGGGGTGGATCTGGCCGGGGCGGAGGCCGAGCGGGCGACTTACTTCGGCGATTCGCCGAATGATGCGCCGCTCTTTGCGCTCTTCCCGCTCGCGGTGGGAGTCGCCAACGTCCGGGACCTGCAGGACCGGATCGTTCCGCTCCCTCGCTTCGTCACCGAGAGAGAGGGAGGCTTGGGCTTTGTCGAGGGAGTGGAGTACATCCTAGGACTTCGAGCGGACGGTTAAGCGGACTCGACTGGACCCATTTGGTTGACTCCGCCCTTGTCCTGCGCTTCAATTCCAGCGCACCTGTCCCGGAGGATCTGTGTTCAGCCGCCGCGCCCCGTCGTTCCTCGTCTTCGCTCTGCTCGCCGTTGCTTGTGCCGATGATTCGCAGATCCCGACGATCGACATCTCCGACTTCCGAGTGAATTACACCCACGCCATCGCCTCGACCTCCTGCGACGAAGACATCGGCTCGTCAGCGACCAACTTTCCTACCACGACGAGCCAGCTCTACCGGATTCACGCCCCAGAGGGGGAGGAGAATCCGCGCATCGACCTCTACTGGAAGTTGGAGGGCGATCCCGATACCGCCTATACCTACTTCGCCTCCGGCACACGGGACATCGAAGCGGGCTCCTTTAGCTACGCTGGAGGGTCCTTCCAAGAGGAGCGCGACGGAGTGCGGGTCTACTTCGAAGTGGATGGATTTGCCAACAACAGCAACGCGGACTTTCTGACCAACGGCCGCGAGGACTACGTGCTGACCGGCTCTACCGATGAGGATGCCTACACTCCGGGCTGTGTGTTCACCGTCTACTTCGATGGGCAGGCCCTCGCGGAGCAGGGCGACGACGCCGGCTAGGCGGGATGCGGGCTTACCTGGAGGATCGGGCGGAGGGTCTGCTGCCCCGGCTGTCCCCGCGACTGCTCTCCCTCCTTGGGCGGAGCCCGTCTTCGGTTCGCCGCCGGATCATCCGTAGCTACCTCAGGGTGCACCCTTTGCCCCGCGCTCCCCGGGCCGAGCTTGTGGACGAGGTTGCCCGCTGTTGGTCGGATGTGCCGCTTCCCCGGCCCTTGGACGAGCTGGTCGAAGAGAGCCGTCGGCTTCTCTTGATCCAGGCCGCAGAGCGGCTGGCGGCCTTTCGCGACGGGCCTGCTTCCGCCGGCCGGCACCTCGAGATTCAGAGTCTGGAGCCGCTCGAAGCAGCGCTCCAATCTGCCGGTGGGGCGGTCGTCCTTTCGCCGAGTTTTCTTGCCTGGCACCGGGTGGCCCCCGCCTTAGCGCGTCGGGGCTACCTAACCGGGCTCTTGGACCTCCGCCCGCCGCACCGCTTTGCGCAGCGAAGCGAGAGCACTGGGCCGGGGGTCCACGTGGAGTCGCTTCGCTGCCAATTTCTGGCGCGCTCTCTGGTTCGCTTCGCCAAGACCCCGGGACGGGTCGTCGTCGCCGTCGGCGACGAGGGCTTCGGGCCGCGCTGGGCCAACGGCACCCTGCTCGGCCGTGGTGCGAGTGTCGGTTCGACGCCCTTTGAGCTGGCTCGCCGACTCGGCTTGCCCCTGCTTCCGGTTTTTCCCGTCCACGACGGCCCCGTACCGCGTCTTCTGGTGGAGAGTGGGCTTCGGGTCTCCGACACGGGTCGGGGCGATGTCGACCTCGATACGACTGCGGCCCGGTGGCTCAAGCTGGTCAGCCGCTATGCGAGGCGCTATCCCGAGCAGTACCTTCCCTTCCTCCAGCTGCGGCGCGTCCATCGAGGCACGGATCCGATGCCGCTCTTCGCCGACGCCAACGACCTCGACTGAGCGTCTCGCCTCAGTCGACCGCTTCGCATGGCCCCCACCCCTGCCCAGACTTGGAGACGCCGCATCGCGATCGGTACCTCCGCCTCGGTTCTCCTCGGAGCCACCCTGGGGGGCATCGAAGTGGGGCTTGCGCTGCGCAGCTCGGTTCAATCGTTGCTCCTGCCTGTCGATCGCCTGGTTCTTTGGGCCACCAACGTTGGGGTCTGCGCCGGGCTCGCCGCGGTCTTTGGCGGGGTGCTGAGTTCCTGGCTGGGCGCATTTGCCGGCCAGTCCACCGATGTCAAGGCGCTCGCCTATGACACGGGACGGGACCCCTTCTTCCCCTGGCTGCCGGGTGTCCTCGCCCCCGTGCTGGGAGTGGTTCTTCTCGGCCAATTCCTCCCGACCGGACTTGCCGTGCTGGCGCAGGGGGCTCGGTTCGAGGGGGTGCTGCTTTGCGGGCTGGCGCTTCCGCTTGCCGGCATGGCCTTTGTCGGCCTTCGCTTCTTCCTTTGGCGGATGGATACCACGGGCCGGGGTGCAGCCTTTGCCTATCTGGGCTTGCCGACTCTCTTGATCTTGAGTCTCAGTTTTGCGGTAGCAGCCCCTCTTTCGGGGGGCAAGGGCGCACGGGCTCGGGCCCAGGAAGGCCTCCCCAACGTGATCTTGGTTACGGTGGACGGCCTACGAACCGACCACGTCGGCCCCCGGGCGCGGGTCCGGACCCCGACTCTGAGCTGGTTGGCGCGCAAGGGGGTCTACTTCCGGCAGCTATCGACTCCGTCTACGGCGGAGGCCCCGCCGCTTGCCGCCTTGATGACCGGCCGCCATCCCCTGAGCCTCGGCTTTGCCTCGGATGGTGCCCAACTCCCGCCTCGGTCGGCTGGCAATGCCGGTCCCACCTTGGCCGAGGTCTACCGCGGTGAAGGTTTCCGTACGGCTGCTTTTCTCTCCTCGCGCGCCCTCGATGGTCCATCGACTGGCCTCGATCGCGGCTTTGAGGTCTACGACGACGGCAGCCTATCCCGGCCGCGCGGATGGCACCGCCTTGGGGTATGCCGCCTCCTCGAGGGCCTCTGGCGTGTTGCCGGCCACCCTGCTCCTCCCGAAGAGGTCTGGCGTCCTTCTCACTACACCCTCAGTCGTCTGACGCAGTGGCTGGCCTACCACTACCGAGAGAGCTTCTTCGTCTGGGTGCACCTGAGCGATCCCCGGATGGTCCACTACACACCGCCGGGGGTGGACATCGAGCGGTTGGTGGATCCGATCCCCGGTCCCGAGGGTCGGGCCTACGGCGTCCGAGTGTCCCACCTCGACTCCATGCTGGGGGAGTTGTTTGAGAGCCTGGAAGACGATGGCCTCTTGGGGCGCACCCTCGTTGCAGTGGTGGGCACCCGCGGCGCGGTGCCGGGGTCCAAGGGCCCCGGTGTCAGTGAGCCTTGGTCCCAAGTTCCGGCCATTCTCTACGGCCCCACCCTGAGCGGGGCCCGGGACGTGGATCGGCAGGCCCGCTTGATGGATCTGGCGCCTACCCTGATGTCGGTCGGCGGCCTGATGAGACACCGCTTCGGTGATGGGCACTCTTTTGTTCCCCATCTTCGGGGGAAGCCCATGGAGACGCTCCAGGCCCTCATCGTGGGCCCGCCCCGCGGAGCGGCCGGACGGAGCCCGATCGCTCTTCGCACCCCTGAGTGGAAATACGTGAGGGAGCCGCGCGGAGGGGCGGCGCTCTACCTCCTGCCCGACGATCCCCGCGAGCTGTACGACAAGTCCGACGAGCGTGCCGACTTGGTTCAGGGGACGGCAGCACAGCTCACCCGCATCTTCGGGAGTTTCGTCCCCCGAACTCAGGCGGCCCCTCCGGACTTGGTGCGCGCCCCGGCGCTGCGCGCTGTGGAGAGCCACTGGTAGCTGAGCAGAAGGTGCTCTGAGGTCTGTTGTCGCCCAGTGTCGCAACCGCCTCTTGTGCGGAGGGCCCCAGCCCGGTATCACTCGCTCCAGCCATGGCTGAGCCCGCACTTCTCATTCTCGAAGACGGCCGGCGTTTCGAAGGCACCGCTTGGGGCCATCGGGGCGTTCGTACCGGCGAGGTTGTCTTCAACACCTCGATGACGGGCTATCAGGAGATCATCACCGATCCCTCTTACGCCGAGCAGATTGTGGTGATGACGGTGCCGCACGTCGGCAACTACGGGGTGACCCGATCGGATGACGAGAGCAACCGACCTCGTGTCAACGGCTTCGCAGTTCGTGAGGTCAGCCGTGTGGTGTCCAACCACCGCGCTGACGGCGACCTGAATTCCTACCTTCAGCTCCACCACGTGCCGGGCATCGCGGGCATCGACACCCGGTCGCTGACCCGCCACATCCGCAAGGTGGGCGCAATGCGCGGCATATTGGGCAACGATGGGACCTCCGCCGAGCGTCTTACCGAAGAGCTGAGGTCCTACCAGGGGTTGGCAGGTCTCGACCTTGCCGGGCGGGTCAGCTGCCGAGCCTCCTACTCCGAGAATCCCGAACAGGCCCCCCGGTGGCGGATCGTAGCCGTCGACTTTGGGATCAAGCGGAACATCCGCCGCCTGATGGCGCAGCGTGGGCCGGCCCAGGTCACCGTTGTTCCGGCGAGTACTTCGGCCGAGGACATCCTGGCGCTGCGTCCCGACGGAGTCTTGCTGTCCAACGGCCCCGGAGATCCCGAGCCCGTTGCCGACTACGCTGCGGCCCAGGTGCGGGAGCTCCTGGGACGGGTCCCCATCATGGGCATCTGCATGGGCATGCAGGTCTTGGCTCTCAGCATGGGTGGCAGCACCTACAAGCTTAAGTTTGGGCACCGCGGCGGCAACCAACCGGTGAAGAACCTGCGGACCGGTGTCGTCGAGATCACGGCACAAAACCACGGCTTTGCGGTTGACGCGGACTCACTCCCATCGGACCGCGCCGAGGTGACGCACCTGAACCTCAATGACGACACCCTCGAAGGCTTCTGGTGTCGAGACGTGCCGGCTTTTGCTGTGCAGTACCACCCCGAGGCGAGCCCCGGCCCGCACGACGCTGCCTATCTCTTCGACGACTTCTACCGCCTCATCCACGAGGTGCGGGGAGCCCCCAAAGCGGGATGAGCGCCTTTGGATCGGGTCGGCGGGTCCACAGCGTGGCAGAGCTCGCCAACCGGGTGCGCAGCACCTTGGACGGCGCGTTTGATGCGGTCTGGGTCCAGGGCGAGCTGAGCAACTTCCGCGCCTACCCAAGCGGGCACTGGTACTTCACCCTGAAGGATGAGATCGCTCAGCTTCGGGGGGTGATGTTTGCCCGCCAGAATCGTGAAGTCGGCTTCAAACCCAAGGATGGCGACGAGGTTCTGCTTCTAGGCCGGGTAGACCTCTACACGAAGAGGGGCGACCTCCAGATCATTGGCGGCCAGATGGAGCCGGTGGGGGCGGGCCGCCTGCAGAAGCAGTTCGAAGAGCTGAAGGCCCGGTTGGCTGCCGAGGGGCTCTTCGACCGTGATCGCAAGAAGCCTCTCCCACGGGTGCCACGGCGTATTGGCATCGTCACCTCGGAGCGGGCTGCTGCGCTGCAGGACATGCTGCGAGTCTTGGCGAAGCGGGATTTGGGGCTGTCGATCACCCTTTCGCCCTGCCGCGTCCAGGGGGAGCAAGCGGGTTCGGAGATCGCCGGCGCTCTGGAGCTTCTGGCCCGGCATGGGGGCATAGAGGTCATCCTATGCGGCCGAGGCGGCGGCTCTCTGGAGGACCTCTGGGCCTTCAACGAGGAGATCGTTGCCCGCGCAATCGCGGCCTGTCCCATCCCCGTCATCTCCGGCGTGGGACATGAGACGGACCTGGTGATCGCGGACCTCGTCGCCGATGCCCGTGCACCTACACCAACCGCTGCCGCGGAGATGGCAGTCCCCATTCGCAGCGAACTGGAGGGGGCGGTGGCCGAGTTGCGCCTTCGGCTTCACCAAGCTGCCCTGCGCGGACTCCGAGGCAGGAGGGAACGCCTAAGCAACTTGGGCGGGCGCTTGGAGAGTCCCCAACGGCGCTTGGACCGGATGGCTCAGCAACTGGACGACGCGCAGGAGCGGATTGTGCGCGCCATGACCGGGAAGACGGCGCGCGGCTGGGAGCGGCTGGGGAGCAGCACGGGGCGCATGCTGGCGGCTCTGCCCCCCCAGATTCGGAGCAAACGTCAGCAACTCGAAGCTCGGCGCTCCACTCTCTTGGCACTCGGGCCGCTGCAGTCGCTGGAGCGGGGCTACGCCCTGGCTTTCCGGGAAGGCCAACTTCTGCGTCGTGCCGAGGAAGTCTCCGTTGGCGATGCCGTGCGTCTTCGCCTGGGGCGGGGTAGCCTTGGCTGTCGGGTGGAGGACGTTGTTCCAGATGACGGCACCTTGCGCCCGCCAAGAGGAGTGAAATCGTGATGAGAGAGTGGCTGCGCTGGGCGCTTCCGATCTTCGCCGTCTTGGCGGCATTCGGCTTCCACATGGCGGCCTGTGGTCTGGGGTCGAGCTCCTGCGAGAGCGACCTGGACTGTCTGGTGGTCTGCGAGTGCCCGGGGGTAAGCGGCCCGATTACCGTGGGCCCCTACGTCTGCAGCGGCGGCTACTGCGCGGCAGGCTACGATCGAGACAAAGACTGCGAGAGACCCTGCGCGGACAGCTTCGTGCCGCCGAACTACTGGGATGATGACGACGACTCCGCTGGCGATGACGACTCCGCTGGCGACGACGACTCTGCCGGAGGCTGAGAGCGGCGGTAGGAGGCCCTCATTTTCGGCCCGTCACTGCTAGGATCGGGGCTCGCCTATCCGTCAGCCGAGGAGGTCCTATGTCCGGAGAAGATCGCGCCCAGGAGATCCAGCGCAGGGTCGCCGAAGGCGACCTTGTCGTCGTGCACCGCCTCCACGATCAATTCGAGGGCCAAGCCATCGAACTGCTTCTGGATGGTCACGACATTCCCCACGACATCCGGCGCAACTTCGAGACGGCATTTTCTTTCCTGTTTGTTCCCCAGCGGGGCTTCGGCGTGGTGATTGCTCGCGCTTCCGACGCTGTACGGGTCCGGGAGCTCATCGGTGAGATGCTGGCCGACGACGCCAAGCACGCCGCGGCTGCGGCCGAGGTGGAGGCAGAGGCCTCTATCAGCGACGAGGCGGCACCGATTCAGGATCTGGACGGCTAGAGCACATGGGCGAGCACGGCGAGGGCGGGGCGGTTGGGGGTGTCGGCACCGAGACTGAGCGGCAGGTCGCGCTGGTTACCGACACCCTCTATGACAGCGGGACGGTCGACGACGACAGCCCACTACAGCGGCCCGACATGATGATGGTCTACGACCGCCTTCGAGCCAGCCTGCAGGACAACTACCGGCTTGAAGGTGTTCAGATGAGCACACGGAAGGGTAGGGTTCTGGCCTCGTCCCTGGCTGAGGAAGAGCGACGTATGTCGGTGGCCGAGCGGACGGCCTGGGTGGCGTCTACCCTCGACGCACGGGCTGGCTCTGTGGCCCTTCCGGCAGACTATGCGATGTATGAAGAAGAGGGATTCTTCCTCTTTGTGATCGCGCTGGACCACCTTCGGCTCTTCGTGGCCCTCTTTCCCGAGGCGCCCCCCGAGGAGGAGATCGCCACTCGGGCGCGTCGGATGCTGATGGAGCTGTAGATGTTCGTGCTGGCCAAGCGACGCCTCCTCTCCCTCTTTGTTGCCCTCACCTGCGCGCTGCTGGCGGCCTGCGGTGCCGATGCTCCCGATCCCACCGGGGAGCCCACGGTTGGGGGGGAGAAGACCTTTGTTTTCGCCCAGGGGCCGGAGCCCTCCAGCCTTGATCCGGGCCTTATTACCGACGCCTACAGCGGCTTTGTGGTGCAAAACCTCTTCGAGGGTTTGCTCGTTTGGAACGCGGCCGGCACCGAACTGTTGCCGGGGGCGGCAGAGCGCTACACCGTCTCGCCCGACGGCAGGACCTACACCTTCCATCTCCGCGAGGGCGCTATCTGGAGCAATGGGGACCCGGTCGCCGCCGCCGACTTTGTCGTCGCTTGGCGCCGCATGCTCAATCCAAGCAGCAGCTCGCCCTATGCGGCCTTGCTCTACCCCATTCGCGGCGCACGCCAGCTTCACCAAGGTGAGGCCACCGACGCCTCACTGCTGGCGGTTGAAGCTCACGATCGCCACACGCTCGTGGTTGAGCTGAGGGCGCCCAGTCCCTGGTTCCCCCACATCGTCGCCCACTTCGTCTGCGCGCCGGTGAATGCCCGCTCCTTGAAGCGACACGGCACGCTCTGGACGCGGCCGGAGAACATGGTCGTCAACGGACCCTTCGTGCTGGAACGCTGGACTGAGGGAACTGAGCTCGTCCTTCGGAAGAACCGCTATTTCCACGGCGCCGATTCGGTGCGGCTGGACCGGGTAGTGGGCCGGCTGGGATCGGAGCCCACAGAGGTCCTCGCTGCGTTCGAGGCTGGCCAACTGCACTGGACGGGACATGCCGCCGGTCTCTTACCGCACGATCGGTTGGCGGAGCTTGCCCAGCGTCCCGAAGCCCGGCTGGGCGCGCAGCTGGGGACCTCTTGGTTGGCCTTGAACACCCGGGAGGCGCCCCTGAATTCCAAGGTCCTGCGTCAGGCTCTGAGCCTGGCTCTGGACCGGAAGGAGTTGGCACCACTGCTTGGTCCCGAGGGCCTGCCGGGAGCCCGGCTGATTCCCGAGGGGATGAGCGGCTACCCCTACCCCCCGGCTCCGGCCTACAACCTGGAGAAGGCCCGCACTTTGCTGGCCGCTTCTGGCTACGACCCCGCGGCCGAGGGGGCCGCGCTGGAGATCGCCGTCGATCGTCGGACGACGCATGAGCGGGTTGTTGCCTGGGCGGCGGAGACCTGGAAGCGGGATCTTGGACTCGATACTCGGATCTTCACCCGCGTCTACCCCGTCCACGCCACCGCCTTGCGGGAGGGGCAGTTTCAGATCGGCCGAGGCGGTTGGTTGGGCGACTACCCGGACCCCGCAAACTTCCTGGAGATCTTCCAGAGCGGCAATGCCTTGAATGCAGCGGGTTGGTCCAACCGGGTCTTTGACGGCCTGTTGGAGGAGGCGAGGCGGACTCAGGACGCGTCCTCTCGTCTGCGGCTCTTGTCGCAGGCCGAAGCCCTTCTCTTGGACGAGGCACCCATCTTGCCGCTCTACCACTGGGCCACGCTGAGCTTGGTGGACCCGAAGGTGGCCGGCTACGAGGTCAATCCGCTGGGAGTACACCTGCTGAAGTACATGGACCTGCGGTGAGGCGCGGTCGGGGCTTCGACTTCCTTGCTTGTCCCCCCGACCTCTTCGGCTTCGTCGCCGCTCTACTCGTCGCCTTGCTCTGCGCGTGTACCGGCGGGGTGACGCCCGGCGGGTTGGCTGACGACGACGCAGTCGGCGACGACGCTTTGGGAGATGACGATTCGGCCGGGGACGACGACTCGGGGGACGACGACTCGGGGGACGACGACTCGGGGGACGACGACTCGGGGGACGACG
>CAZQTQ010000031.1:0-6934 GCA_964596025.1 uncultured Rickettsiales bacterium | reverse complement strand
ACTCGGGCGACGACGACTCGGGCGACGACGACTCGGGCGACGGGGACGACGACTCCACTACCGACCTCAGCCTCGTGGACCAACTGCCCGATTGCTCGGTCCCCGTACTGGACGCCTTTACCTCGGCTGAAATTCAGCCCCCCTCATCTGGTAGCGAAAGCTACAGCTTGCCCGCGGCATCGGTTCTGTCAGCCATCACCGCCTCGATCGATGCTCTGGCGGCGGGTGATCCTGCCCAGGCTGTGCTTTCAGCCGACCAGGCGGCCTACGATCTCTGCCGCGGCTCTGGCCTCAACAGCGAGGTCGCTCTATGGCGTCCGGACACGAGCGGCAGCGGTCGAGGCCTTTTTGCCTGGCGCACCGACGCCACCCGAGAACTCATCGTCGAGGCGCCCCACATCGTCTACGACACCAACACGCTGATCGAGTCGGTCGATCTGTTCGACCAACTCTCGGCCCGGGTACTCATCGCCAGCGGCACGCATCGCTGCGCTTCTTCGGTTGCCTCGGGCTGTTCGGGTACGACGGGGGCCTGTGGAACCAGCGCCCCCTACACCGTCTCGGATCCAGCTCACTCAACCGAGACCGTCTTCCACACCGCCCACGAGGCCTTGAGTTCGCTCTTTGTCAGCGACACCGTCATCAGCGTCCACGGAATGTCAGGCGATGGCATTAGCTTGTCCAACGGCACGACAGAAGACGTGCTTTCTTCGGCTCTGGTGGCTCAACTCGCCGATGCTCTCGCACTTGCCTATCCGTCGGACATCGTCACGTCCTGCAACGACTATCCGGGTGCCAACTACGAGGTCCGACTCTGCGGCACCACCAACGTCCAGGGGCGTGACCTCAACGCCTCGGCTTCCCCCTGCGATACCGCAGCATCCTCTGCTTCGGGCCGATTCATCCACATGGAGCAGGAGTACGCGATTCGCCAGAACTACGGACCACTCATTGGGGTCCTTGACCTCGCCATCCCTTGAGAGCAGCTCGGGCCCGCTGCAGGCCCAGGATGCCTGCGAGTACCGCTAAGGGTGCCGCAAAGCCTAGGTAGCGCCCGCCCTCGATCTGGATCGGGAGGTGCATGACCAGTGTTCCGAGCCAGAGGCCCGCCCCCGCGAGGAGAATGCGGGCTTCTGGGTCCCATTGCAGACCTCGTCTCAGAAGGAGTGCGGCCCGCAGCGGGGCCCAGATTAATAGAGCCAGGGTGCAGAGGGTGCCCAGTGCCGCGAAGAGGAGCTGCAAGCCGATCATGAGAGGCCTGGCGCGGAGGGCTGCGCCAAGTCTCTCCGGGAACCTCCCCTCGGGGCGGATCTGTGTCTCGCCTCTTTGCAGTCGGAAGAGTCCCTTCGCCGCGAAGATCGGTTGGACTGGTTGGGTCAGCAGGGCTGGATGAAACCGCCCGATGCTCTGGCCAAGCATGAAGCTGGGGTGCGATTTCCAGGTCCCGTACCAACGGTCCCCGACCAGGTCGAGGATCTCCGGGGCCTCCAGGCCGTGTTCCCGGAAGAGCCTCTGGTTGACCCGACCAATCCAGGAACTGTCTGACCCATCTTCTGCGTCGACCTTCGCTACGACCTGATCCAGCGCGGCGTCGCCAGCAAAGACATCGAGCCCCGCTCTGTGAGCGTCGCGTAGGGGATGGAGCAAGTAGGTTTGGCGTCCTGTTGTGATGCACGGGACCCCCATGCGTGCGGCGTTCCACACCATCAAGGCCGAGGCACACAGCAAGGTGGGAAGAAGGAGCGCTGCGGCGGCCCGGACCCGCTTGGAGCGTGGCCAGGGAGCCAGAGCGATCCAGAGCCCGAAGAGCGGGACCAGAAGCAGCGCGCTCTCCCGAACCAGGAAGGTGGCAGCGAGGAGAAGGCCTAAGAGCCTCTGTCTTCGGCCGTTGAGCCCCTTTGAGTCGTGAAGAGACAGTGCGAGCTGCGTCCAGAAGAGGATGAGCCCATTGGCGAAGAGGCTGTCAGAATAGATCCGCTGATCGAAGGCCAGGATGGGGCCCGTGGCGACGCAAGCGGTGGCTAGGACGGCGAGCGCGTTCGAACGACTCATTCGGTGGCAGAGCACAAAGAACGAAGTCAGCGCGGCGAGAGAGCCCGCCCCCTGCAGTAGGAAGATGGCCAGCGACCAGTGCTCTCCGAAGAGGGTCTTGGAGAGGGCCAAGATGAGTGGATAGCCGGGGGCTCGGAACGCTGTTATGGGCAGGGCTCTCTCGGCCAAGTCCACCTGCCAGAGCCACTGAGGGCCCTCGAGAATTCTGTTGGCGAATTTCAGGTACCAAGCTGCGGTGGTTTCGAAGACGCCACCGGTCGCGTAGGCGAGGGCCAGCTTGCCGACGGCGATGATGCCTAGGGTCCAGAGCAGAACGCTCCGGTGCGGCTCAGCACGCCGGTCCCCGGTGGTAGAGGGTTCCTGGCTGCTCTCGGCAGCAAGAGCGGACAAGACTAGAGTCCCGGTGGGTCCCAGCCGTCCCCGGCTACGTCCACGAAGAAGGCGTTGGCGGCCGCATAAGGCAGGCCTCCGTGCCACATGCCACCTAGGGCTTGGCTGCCTTCGACTTCCACGACGTACCAGGCGTCTGTGCTGTCGTCTAGCGTCCAAGTGTGGCCGCCCCAGTTGGCGCCGTCGGGACTTGTGGGGAGGACGATCTCTTCGAGGACCTCGCCGTTGCGATAGAGGCGCAGGGTCTCGGGCACGATCCAAGAGGGCCCCTGTACCGCCGCCACCAGCTCAGCGCCGGAGCCAGCGATGGTGTCTCCTGGCAGGGCCAATTCTGATCCCTGGGTTGCGGTGGCCCGCAGCGTGATTCCCCCGCTGACCACGACGTGTCCGGCAAGAACAGCGTCCTGGAGTTGCGCGTAGGTGACCGAAGAGGGGTCAGTGCTGTCGAGGAAGACATCGGTCCGCCCGTAGCCGCAGGGAGAGGTGCGAGAGTGGCTGTCCGAGACTCCCGTTGGGATCTTCTTCTGCCCTAGGCTCAGGAAGGAGAACCAGTCGGGTCGGATGCCTTCCCAGTTCCGGGTGCTTGTGCTGTTGACGAGCTCGAACAAGTCGAAGTTCCAGGACCAGAAGCTCTCGCGGCCGGGAAGACCACTCTCTGGATCGTAGGAGGCGAAGTCAAAGAGCCCGGATCGGGGATGATTGGCCTGCAGTAGGCTCTCGGGCAGACCGCTTTCTCGCATGCGGGCGGTGTGCTCCTCAGTGTCATCGGGGGCGAACCACCACTCGTGTGCGCCGCCGTTGATCTCGGTGAGTGGCTGCACGTCGGCGGGGAAGAGGTTGAAGTGCCCTCGCAGTACCGAGGAGATCTCGACCCCGGGAATGACCTGCATCCGGCTGTCGAGGCCCAGGGCGGAGGCCAGCGGGCGGTAGTCTGCCTGGCGATCGTGGTCGGTTGTCACTGGCAAGGCCACGCCGGAAGCAGCGCATGCGATGAGCCGGTCTTCCATGGCCAGGCTGCCGTCGTTGCTGGGGGCTGCGTGCAGGTGCCCGTCCAGCGACAGCCAGCCATCCAGGGGGATCACCTCGGCGAGGCTTGCCTCCAAGCTCGCTGTCTCCCCCGCTACCAGGGTTACCAAGGATCCGACGACCCGCTCGTGGCGCCAGCTGTGCTCGACTCGCACGCTGTAGTCACCTGGAGGGAGTACCAGATCGAGCTCGCCATCCGTCGTCCAGGCGCGGGCTGCGACCGAGCCCTGGGGAATGCCGAGGTCGTCGTGCAGCTCTGCGGGGATGGCGCTCTCGGGGGGAGCACCCGAGGCCCAGAGGACCTCGACGACGGCAGGCAGGGGACTCGCCTCGTCGTCCGAGATGCTGAGGGCGAGGTGGGCCGGAGCGGCCAAGGCAAAGTTCGCGGTCGCGGTGGCGTCCGGGCTGGTCGTGATGGCCTGGCCCTCGGGGCTCAGCCGACCTGCGGCCCAGGCAAGGGCAGGGGGGCTGCTCTCTCCCTGCAACGCCTGCAGCTGCTGCAGGTTGATGCCTTCGTGGGCGAAGGGAGCGTACCGCCCCGCGTTCTCGGCGACGTCCACTCGATCGGTGGATCCGCGGGCGACCGCATAGGCCGTCCACTCGCTGGCGGGCAGGCTGCCCCCGTAGCGACCGTCGGCGTCTGTCACGAGGTATCCCGCAATCTCGTAGCCGTCCCCGGTCTCCCGGGCAAAGTGCACCCGCGCCCCTTCGATACCCTCTCCGTTCGATGCGTCGGTTACTTGCCCCGAGACGCTCCCCATCGACTGCCGCAGCGAATCCCAACGCTCCATTTCGGCGGTAACCGTGTCGGGCGCCAGGCTCAAGACCCGGTCCAGGGTCAAAGAGGCTCCGGGCTCGAGATCGGTCCAGCCGTGGCTTACACCGACCAGTCCCGCCGAGGAGACCACTTCGGTGATGGCGAGGAGATTGACGGGTCCGGTGGGCGACCAGAGCGAGAGGACGGGTTCTCCGTGCTTACCGGCGGCGCCCAAGGCGTAGATGGGATCCTGGGGGCTCTGGCCGACACCGGCTCCGTCCTGCCAGGGCAAGAGGTCCTCGTCCGACGCAATGAACCCGTCGCACGGATTGAAGCGTGCCGCTTCTGTACCCGTGTTGGCGATGGTGGTGGTGATGCCCAGGCTGTAGCTGTCGGGCTCCAGGCTGAAGTCGGTGATGATCGAGACCGGTTGGTCCTCCAGGAGGGGGTCGGTTCCCTCAAAGGCTCCATGGATGAAGTCCCACAGGACGTCTTCGGACTCGACCCGGAGGACTACGGCTCCCCCGTCCTCGCCGCTGGCTACGACCTCCATGGCCGTTGCGTGGGCCAGACGGCCGATTCCAAAGGAGAGAAAGAGGTCGTCTAGGGTGTCGCGTCCGAGTTGCCCCTCGGGCCGTACCAGGTCGGCGTCGATCACGTTGCCGCCCGTATCCACGTAGCCGTGGCTTCGCTTCGGTCCCTGGACGATGAACTGGACCTTCGTGTTGTAGATCTTGTAGTCCCCGCCTGCCCCTTCGGCGGCGATTCCACCGAAGAGAGCGGCAAGGCCCTCGTCTCCGTGGGGGATCTTGCCGGCGCGGGCTTCACCGGCTACAGCCGCCACCCGGGGGTCCACTCCACCGCCCCAATCCGGGAGGGCCGGTACCGGTTCGGGTTCGAAGGGACAGCCGCTGAGCAGCAGGCTGCTCAGGCAGAGCAGCGAGAATCGGAGGTCCGCTTTGCCGGTCCGGTTGATTGTCCACACCACTCTTCTGTCCTCCACCTGGTGACCTGAGTGCATACGGCAGAAGTGCCGAAACAGGCAAGCCCAAATGGATGTCTCCCGCGAATCCACTCCGCATGGGGCAGAGGGGCTGGAGCGAAATCCAACGATGGCGGCTTGCCCGCGCTCGTCTATATTTCTTAACCCGGTGGGGATTTAGTCGAATTCTGGGCAAGGGTCCTGCTTGATCTAGGTCCCTCGGGGATGGGGAAGGATGTTAACCACGTCCGAGTCAGTCGAGCGAGGGCGGAGCGAGGTGAGGGCCACTCTCTTTGCTCTGGCGTGCGCTGCACTCATGCTTCCCGCACCCGCAGCCCGCGCCGACCTATTCCTGACGGGCTTCGACGACCAAGGGGTTGATAGCTGCGTACCGTTCGGGGGCGGCTACTGGACGACTCTCTACAGCGGATTCGTCTATCAGGACGTTCCAGCCTTCTCGATCGGGTATGGGGACACCATCTCCTTCGATCTTGGGGCCTACAACGACCATCCCATCGAAATGGACATTTGGGTTGCCCCGGCCAACTACAACGGCAGCATGGAGCCCTATTACAACTACTGGTACCAGATCGTCGATAACGGCTACCCCATGAGCGGGGCTTACGGCGACACCACGGTAGGAAACTACGAGCTCACCTACCTCTTGAACGGGTACCCGTTCAGCTTCAGCGGTGGCGGTCTCATCGTCCGGTTCACGGCCTCCGGGTATTTCTCCTACGACACCACCTGTACGCCGGTGTTGTCGTATTTCAACGCCACCGACCCGGCGGGCTACTTCGTGGGGCGCTTCTACCAGGACTATGACGGCAACCCGCCGTATGCCATGTCGGACTCGAGTTACGTGGGTGGGATGAAGCTCGAAGGTGGCACCGCTGCCAATGGTCCTCCAGTGGCGGATTCCTCGTCCATTACGGTCGCTGCAGGGAATTCGGTTTCTCTGACCCTGCCTACATTCGACCCGAATATGGACACCTTGAGCTACTTCATTCTCGGCCAACCAAACTACGGCATGGTCAGCTGCAGTGGCGGGAACTGCGTATATACAGCCTCACCGTCTGCCTCGGGCTCCGATAGCTTCACGTGGCGAGCGTCCGACGGATCGTTGGCTTCGAATACCGCGACGGTCAGTGTCACGATTCTCCCCGGGAATTCGGCCCCAGTTGCCACTACCGGACTTTCGATGACCACCAGCGAGGATTCCTGGGGTGTGGTCACACTCTCTGGGACGGATGCTGATGGGGACGCGTTGACCTACAGCATCTACAGCAGCCCGAGCCACGGGTCGCTGAGTCTCAGCGGTGCCACCGCGACCTACACGCCGACTGCGAACTGGTACGGCAGCGACTCGTTCTCGTTTCGGGTTCACGACGGCACCACCTATTCCTCGGCTGCAAGTGTTTCGTTGACCGTCACGTCGGTCAACGACGCTCCGGTCGCGAACAACCTGACGATGACGACGGCGGAGGACACCTGGGGTGTGGTGACCTTGAGCGGGACGGATGTCGAGGGAAGCACGCTGAGCTACAGCATCTACGGTAGCCCGAGCCACGGTGCGGTCAGCCTCAGCGGCTCCACCGCGACCTATACGCCGAGCTCGAACTGGTACGGCAGCGACTCCTTTACCTACCGCGCCTTCGACGGGACAGCGAACTCATCGCCGGCCACGGTCAGCATCACCGTTACTGCCGTCAACGACGCTCCGGTCG
>CAZQTQ010000030.1:0-18269 GCA_964596025.1 uncultured Rickettsiales bacterium | reverse complement strand
CTCGCCATCAAGCAGAACCGGCGCTACGCCGACTGCGATGAGGCCCTACGTGGGCTCGACGAGGCCGAAGCCGGCGTTGTGCCCCAGGCCCCCCGGACTGCCGAGACCGACGACGTAAACCCCAGCGAAGCCGCCGATACGCTGAGGTACCCCGCCCCGGCTATCGCCACCACCGACCTGCTGTCGGCGCCGGCCGAATCCCCGGGGCAAGCCGAGGGCGAGATCTCCCCCGAGTTCGACACAAACGCTCTGACTAAGCTGGGCAATCTCTCCTTTGCGGCCCCCGACACAGCCGCACCACCCGGGGAAGCAGAGAAGCCGCCGGCAGCCAACGGCCTTCCCTGGCACCAGCACCCCGCATTTCTCTTCGGCATCGCCGCCCTGGGGACTGTGGCCGCCGCCGCCTTGGCCCTGGGCCTATTCAACGACTGATCGAGATAGGCCGTCCGGGGCCGGGCACTTCGCTTAGGGCGCGGGCAGGCAGTCCAAATCACAGGCTACAAAGGCATCGAGGCGGTGAAAGTCGGGGGCATCGCCCCGGGTCGGGCTCCAGCAAAGGTAGCGACGCCCCTCCCCCTGCCCGTGGATGGCGTAGGCGTTGATCCGGTGGGGGCCATCCGGAAGGAAAGCACGGGGGATCTCGGCCCGGCCCTGCCAGCGCCCCTCCCCTCGCTGCACAGCGAAGTCGAGTGCAAGCTCCCTCTCGATGATCTGCCTCACTCCGTCCAGACGAAGCACAAGGTGGTGACCGTAGGGTCCGACTTCAATTTCGGTGTACTGCTCGCCGGGTCCGCAGACAAAGAGCTCGACCACCTCGTAGTCCCACAACCCCCAGCAGGGGCCGGGGGGACTGGGAGGAGAAGGATCGGCGAAAAAGGGCGCATCGATACAGAGCGAGAGACCCTTTTCCGAGCCCTCAAGACACAGTGCCACCGCCTCACTAGGACGCGCAGGAAGGCCATCCCACGTTTGCGCGATGCAGAGATCCACCGCCTACACGCCCAGGCCCTAGAGAACCCGCGCGAGGGTGATGCCGTCCCGGACGGTGACCAGGACCTGTTCCACACGCGGGTCCCGAAGCACATGCTGGTTGAAGGCGACCACCGCGTAGTCGCTCTCTGAACTCGGATTCAGGACTCGACCGGACCACAAGACGTTGTCGGCCGCGATCAATCCACCCGGCCGCATCTTTGGCACCAGGATCTCCCAGTAGGCGATGTAGCCCTCTTTGTCGGCGTCGATAAAAGCGAAGTCGATGGGTCCATCGAGAGCGGCAAGGGTCTCCGCGGCCGGGCCCAATCGGAGCTCAATCTTGTTCCCCCAGGGCACTTGCGCCCAGTAGCGACGAGCGATGGCCGTCGTCACCTCGTCGATGTCGTGGGTAAAGAGGCGGCCTCCCTCCGGGAGACCCTCGGCAATGCTGAGGGAGGAGTAGCCGGTAAAGGTCCCAACCTCGACGGCCCGCTTCGCCCCGCAGATCTGGACGAGCAGCTTCAAGAAGCGACCTTCTAAGCGCCCGACCTGCATTTGGGGAATGTCGGTGGAGTCATAGGTCTCCTCGCGGAGGCGGTCGTAGACTTCGCCGTCGGCTGCGGTGTGGGCGAGGGCGTAGGCTTCAAGTTCAGGAACGACGAGGGGGTCCAAGGCCTAAGTCTCCGAAACGGGATGAAACTGGACGATACACCCCCAGATCCCCAGGCATCATTCACTTGGTTCCTGGCAAGAGCCGGCTGCTAGGATGCCCGCGGAGGAAAGCCAGGATGAACAAGACCGCAGCACCCATTTTTTCCCTGCTGCTCTTGATGTCGATGGGACTCGTCCTGGGCGCCTGCGCCGACTCATTCAGCCGCGGTCCTGGGGGGGGGGACGGAGCAGGCGACGGCGACGGCGACGGCGACGACGACACCACGAGCGGAGACGACGACGACACCACACCAACCGGTCCCGTCGACGCGGACAACGACGGCTTCACCGACGACGAGGACTGCGACGACAACGACGCCGATGGCTTCCCGGGGAACCCGGAAGTCTGCGACCAGAAAGACAACGACTGCAACGGCGAGATCGACGACGGCCAGGAGGCCACCGACGGCGACGAGGACGGCTTCGCTTGCGAGAACGACTGCGACGACGCAAATCCCGAGGTCAACCCGGATCAGGTCGAAGACTGCGCAGATGGACTGGACAACGACTGCGAAGGCGGCGCAGATCTGAGCGACAGCGAGTGCCGGCCTGAGGGCAGCATCGGCCTAGCCTCCTTCACGTACCAGTTCGACACACCATCGAAGACCTTCTGGGACTGCGTACGGCGCTACTTTTGGATGGCCAGCAACGATGGCGCGGCCACTGGCTGCCCCACTTGCACGGAGACCTGGAAGGTACAGTACGCCGTCCACAAGGACACCTGCGGCGCCTGGGGCTGGGACGGAGACGGCTACGTGCTCAGCGTGGGCATCGACACCAGCACAGCCGTCCTCTGGCTGACCCACAACAACGGGGTCGACTGGCTTCAGTTTCCCAGCTCAGGCAGCGCCACCTCTTCCACTTTCGAAGCAGCCCACACCTGGGACGACGAGTGCGTCGACTTCGACAACGACGGCGACTGCGATCCGGGCAGCGACCTGAGCTTTGTCGAGTCGTTTCTCTTGCTCTGGAGCGACTAAGGACCCCGCAACCTGAGCGGCGCTATCCGATCCGCAGGGCTTCCAAGAGATTACCCATGGTCTCTTTGGCGTCCCCGAAGAGCATCCGGGTGTTCGACTTGAAAAAGAGTGGGTTGCCGACGCCGGCATAGCCTCTGGCCATCCCCCGCTTGCTGACCACCACCGTCTTCGCCTTCCACACTTCCAGCACCGGCATGCCGTAGATCGGGCTGCTTGGGTCCTCGAGTGCCCCAGGATTGACGATGTCGTTGGCTCCGATCACCAACACCAAGTCAGTCTCGCTGAGTTCGTCGTTAATCTCTTCCATTTCCAAGACGGTGGCGTACGGAACCCCGGCTTCGGCCAAGAGCACGTTCATGTGTCCCGGCAGGCGACCGGCCACGGGGTGAATGGCAAAGCGGAGGGTGACCTCGCGGTCCCTCATCATCCCTGCGAACTCGTTGACGAGGTACTGGGCCTGCGCCACCGCCATTCCGTAGCCCGGCACCACGACGATGCTCGAGCAGGTGCCGATGATTTGGCTCAGCTCCCCTACCAAGACGGACTGAACCGTTCCGGTGGCATCGCCTGAGGCCTCGGCAGCCGGCGTGCCAGAGTCGGCGCCGAAGCCGCCCAAGACAACGCTCCAGATCGATCGGTTCATCGCCTTGCACATGATGTAGCTGAGGATGGCCCCGCTGCTTCCGACCAAGGCCCCAGTCACGATCAGCAGATCGTTGCCGAGCATGAAACCGGCTGCTGATGCAGTCCATCCCGAGTAAGAGTTGAGCAGCGAAACCACCACCGGCATGTCGGCACCTCCGATGGCCAAGACCATGTGGACGCCGAGGATGCCCGAGGCCGCCGCCATGAGAAGGAGCCAGTGGAGGCCACTGTGGTCTGCAGCCGTCGCAAAGGGCACGAGGATGGACAAGATGGCCAGGACCAATGCCGCGTTCAGGACGTGGCGCCCCGGGAGCAGAAAGGGGAGACCGGAGAGGACCCCCCGAAGTTTGGCCCAAGCAATGACTGAGCCGGTAAAGGTCAGCGACCCCAAGGCCACATCCAGGTAGATCTCGGCGTAGTGCACCAAGTCGGGCTCGTGGCTCGGGTCTAGGTAGGTCGACAGCCCGACCAAGACTGCGGCAAGTCCGACAAAGGAGTGAAGGGCAGCGACCATCTCAGGCATCGAGGTCATGGCGACCCGCACGGCTGCCACTCCGCCGAGAACCCCGCCAATCGCCACTGCGCCAATCAGGACAGTGAAGCTCTCCACACGGGGGTCGAGAAGCGTCGCGGCCACGGCCAAGGTCATCCCCACGATGCCGTAGAGATTGCCCCGGCGCGCCGTCTCCTGGTTCGACAGTCCTCCCAGTGAGAGGATGAAGAGGACGGCGGCGACCAGGTAGAAGACCGTGATGAGGTTGCTGAGATCCGCGCCCATGACCCTATTTCCGGAACATCTTCAGCATACGTTGGGTGACCCAGAAGCCGCCGACTACGTTGACGCTGGCCACGAGAATGGCGATGGCACCGAGCAGGCTGACTGCCCCCCCGCTACTGCCACCCGCCTGGAGGACTCCACCCATGATGATGATGCCGCTGATTGCGTTGGTTACGGCCATGAGCGGAGTGTGAAGCGCAGGGGTCACATTCCAAATCACCTGCCAGCCCACGAAGCAGGCCAATACGAAGACCGTGAAGTGTTGGATGAAGTCGGCGGGGGCGAAGATACCCAGCGCCATCACACTGCTCGCCACCGCTAGCGCCACCAGCGATCGGGCGCCTGTCCCCCAGGTCTTGGCCTTCGCGGTCGTGCCAGTCGCGGGGTCCTTTGCCGGTACCGGTTCGTCGGGAGGGGGAGAAGGCCTGGCTGCTGGAGCCTTGACCGTGACCGGCGGCGGCCACATCGACTTTCCGTCCAAGAGAACCAAGGCACCGCGAATCGCCTCATCCTCGAGATCAATGCGGAAGTTCTCTCCCCCGCCCATGTCCGAGAGGAGGTGCACGATGTTGTTCGCAAAGAACTGGCTGGCGTGAGTGGCCAGGCGGGAGGTGAGGTCGGTGTAGCCGATGACCATCACCTCGTGCTCTTCGATCGTCTTGTCGGCGACAGTAACCTCGCAGTTGCCTCCCTGTTCCGCCGCCAGGTCGACAACCACCGAACCGGGCCTCATGGAGTGGACCATGTCCCTAGTGATGAGGACCGGCGCCTTCTTTCCGGGCACCAACGCGGTGGTGACGACGATGTCCACCTCCTTGCACTGCTCGGCAAACAGCGCCATCTCCGCCTCGATGAACTCCTTGCTCATTGCCTTGGCGTAACCACCCGAGCCCTCACCCGACTCCTCGAAGTCGAGCTCAAGGAAAGAGGCACCCAAGCTCTTGACTTGATCGCGGGTCGCCTCTCGGGTGTCGAAGGCCCGGACCTCCGCCCCCAGGCCACGGGCCGCCGACATGGCCGATAGCCCCGCGACCCCGGCTCCGATGACGAGTACGCGCGCCGGCCGCGTCTTGCCAGCCGCCGTAATCTGGCCACCAAAGAAGCTCCCGAAGTGATGACTGGCCTCGATGATGGCCCGATAGCCCGCGATGTTGGCCATAGAACTCAGGACATCCATCTTCTGAGCGCGGGAGATGCGGGGAATGCAGTCCAACGCCAGGCAGGTGGCCTTCCGACTCGCCAGACGCGCGACCTCCTCTTTGCTCTGGCCTGGGAAGACCAGAGAGATCAGGCAACCCCCTTCGGGCAAGAGTTCACTCTCGTCCCTGCCAACTCCGGGGTGGTGTTCCGGAGCACGCACCTTGATGACGAGATCGCAACTCGACCACAGGGCCTGAGTACTATCGACGATGGTCGCGCCCGCGGCCGCGTAGGCATCGTCGCCAAAGCGAGCCCCGCGGCCCGCGCCCGCTTCGACGAAGACCTCGAACCCGAGTTTCCGGAGAGCTACGACGGAATCAGGAGTCGCCGCGACCCGTCGCTCTCGGTCGTGAATCTCCTTTGGAACCCCGATCTTCATCCGTGCCTCGTCTACAGACCTCTCCCCGTGCAAAGACCGGGAAGCCTATCTACCTCGAATGCCGGCGATGGTAGCGCACAGGATGAGGCTTCACACCCCCGGGGGGACATCCAGGGGGGACTTTCCACCGCAAAATGGGGGGCAGAATCCTCTACTCGGCGAGTCTGCGTCCCCGACAAAGGCCTCCTAGTCACAGTCGATCGGCCCAAGAGGTAAATCTTCGTCCACCGCAAAGCCCAACGTCAGTTCAGAGCCATGAGTGGTGTCCAGATAGCGGTGGATCTCCTCCGAAGCCCCGCCGATGAAGTCGAGATCTCCCGGGCCGGTCTCGTAGCCAGCTGCCGCTACCACCGCCCGTCCATTGGCGGCACGGACGATCATCCGCGTCCCCCCGGCCGGACGCTGTGCCCAGTACATGTTCACGTACCAGGCCTCGTCTTCCACCGGGACCTTGTCGTAGTAGGCAGCTTGGCCGTACTCGGAGCCCTCCTGGGGGCACCAGGGCTGGTCGCGGTGCATCAGGAAACCGGAAGCCTCCTGACTCAAGGCGTAGTGGTCCTCGATGTCCTCGGTCCCACTCTGGGGCCAGGCGCCCGAACCTTCGCTACCGTAGCCGTCGTCGACGGTCACGAGGTGCGCCTCGAGCGCAACCTGCCCGGTGGCAGGCATCGCCAGGGCCTGGCCGCCGTCACCGACCCGGTCGAGGCTGCCCGGCTCCATCGAACAGTCCCCGGGCTCGGGCTCCAACAGGCCCGCGCTCAGGGTGAAGAGGCCTTCTTGCGCCACGCCGCTTCCGTCTACCCAGGTGTCCGCACTGAGGTAGTAGGTCCCCGCCTCCAAGGCTGCATGGGCGTCGTGGTGGCCGCGGACGATGCAGTCCTCTGGATCAAGATCGCCGAGGATGTGGACGTCAATGTCGACTCCTTCGCCATCCGAAATCACCACGTTCAGGAAGCCGGGAGCCACAAGGTTCACCCGAAAGAGGACCTCTGCCCCCCCCTCATCGGTGGTTGGGGCGCAGGAGTACGAGCCCCAGTTCGACACTCCCTCCACCCCGCTGTCAAAGGTCTCGCTGTACGGGAAGGCCTCGATGCAGACCAATCCATCCGGGCAGGGCTCGTTGGGGTCGGCACTGGCGGAATCGTCATCGCCCCCTGCTGTGTCGTCGTCTCCCGAGGGCGGTGGGGACTCAGTAGAGCTTTGGTTGGGATCGATCCAGTAGACCTCACAGGCCGCGGCAGAGAGGACCCACAGGCCGAGCAAGGCCCAGGCCCATCGCCTAGCTCCGGAGCGACCCTCGAGCATCATGAACAGCAGCCGTCCGGCTCCGCTCCTTGGCCGGCCTTGTCTTGGTTGCAACCGACGGGGCCCTGCTCGTGGCTGTGGTTCTCTCCGCTCGCCTGCTTGACCACCTGGCCAACAAAGCCACGCGGTCCCTGGCGAACTACGGAGACGGCAAAGGCCAGAGCCAAGAGGGCAGCGCAAGCCCAGGTAAAGGCGCTGCTTCCCCCCTCATGGCCCAAGGCCAGTGGGGCAACAAAGACGCCGTCGAGAATGAGGTCTGCACCCCAGCCCAGCCCGACGCAGAGGCCAAGAATGCCCAACCCGAAGGACAGGGCCACCCGCGTTCCGTGGAGGCTCTTGAGGACCCCGAAGGTGGTGACGTTGGTGGCGGGGCCAGCGATGAGGAAGGCGATCCCCGCACCCGGGGAGACCCCTTGGGCAACCAAGACGGCCACCAGGGGGGTGGCTCCCGAAGCGCAGACGTAGACCGGCATACCAAGGACGGCAAAGAGGGCAACCTCAAGGCCCGGGGGAAGTTGGGAGATCCAGGCCGCGTCGAAGGCTGGCTCGAGCGCAGCCGCCACCGCCAGTCCGACGAGGATCCAGGGACCCGTTTCGTCGAGGACCTGGCCAAAGCCCACCGACACCGCGCCGCGCAGGCGCTCGAGCAGGGGCTGGTCTGCATCCAACGACCCGACGGCAGGGGCCAATTCGGGAGACTGGACCGCTCCCCCTCGTCCCATCCAACCACCCAGTATCCAGCCGAGCAAGAGCGCGACCACAGCCGCTGCGACAAGCCGCGCTCCCGTCATTTCGACTCCCAGAAGGGGAACCGAGATGAGCAAGGCATCCAGGCCCAATTCCGGGGTGGCCACGAGAAAGGCGAGGGCCGCCGCTGGCGGGACACCCTGGGCGATGAGGCTGCGGTAGACGGGAATCACTCCGCAGGAGCAGATCGGCAGAGGAAGGCCAAAGGCCACTCCACGTCCCGCCTGAGCCAAGGGCGAGCCCTTTCCCATCCAGGCCACCGTCGCTCGCGGGAGAAAGGCCTGAATGAGGCCCGCAGCCAGATAGGCCAAGACGAGGGCGGGCGCACTGATCAACCACAGGTGCAAGAAGGTCTGCCAGAAGCCGGCGTGATACAGGGCAGTCCCCTGAAGACCGTCATCTCCCCCCCCGTGGGCAAAGAAGCTCATCGCCAAGAGGAAGACGACACCGAAGGCCCCGCCGAGGGCCGCAGGAACCCGAGAGCTCCCGGTGGGTTCGGCGACCAGCGGGTGGGCACGGTGCAGGACGACGTGGAGGAGGGACCCGCAGAGGAGCCCCCAAAAGAACCCCAAGGGAACGGGAGGGAGCACCGAAGTCACTTGCTCGCCCATGGCGAAGCCCGCGACCGTGCTCAGACCCAGGAAGCCCAGACCCCCGGCAGCGACGACCCAGCCATAGCTCGGTACGACCAGCCACCACAGAGTGATGCCCACTGGGAGTCGGTGAAGGACAATCGCGCCACTCAGCCCGGACAGCCCAGTCTCCGGCTCCGCACCGCCGAGGGCGACCCCGTCGAGGAGGGCGTGGAGGGCAAGACCTAGGCAAGCCAAGACCAGAGCCGCGGTATGAGCATGGCGAGCCGAGTGCTGGAGGCGACCCTCAATCCAAGCCGGCCCCGCCATGCCGAGCGCCAGCGCCACGAGCGTCCACCACGAGGCCAGGTCGAAGGCCTCTGGCAAGGCGCCCTCGAGCACAAGCCAAGAGATGGTCACGAAGACGAAGCCATCCAAGGCCTCCAGCCTCCGAGGGGAGCGGACAGCAACCTGCCAGAAGAGAGGGCCCAGGGCCAAGGCGACGAGACTGGCGACCAATAGGCTCATGAGGTTGCGCACGGTACTGGCTCGGGGTGGCTTTGGCCAGGGCTGCTTTTCACCGGCCAGGTACGCTACTGAACAGTGACGAGCGAACTCTTACTGCAGCTGTGGTCCGTGCCGCTGGCCGTGCTGCCCGCCTCGGCATACCTCGCGGCGATTTGGTGGCTCGACCGCTACGATAGGGAGCCCCTGGCCCTCCTCGGAGGGGCCTTCTTGTGGGGCGCCCTGGGCGCGGTCCACCTCTCGCTGGTCCTCAGTAACGCCCTGGGGGCCCTCGTCCAGCCCGCTTTGGCGCACGAGGCAACCCTCTGGACCGGCACCGTCCTCGTTGCCCCGCTGGTGGAGGAGCCCGCCAAGGCCCTGGCCCTGCTCCTGCTGGTCCGAAGTCGACACTTCGACAACGTGACCGACGGCTTCGTCTACGGAGCCGCGATCGGCCTGGGCTTCGGGATGACCGAAAACCTCTTCTACTTCAACAGCTCGATCGAAGACGGCCTGGCCGGGTGGATGGCCACCGTCGCCCTACGCACCGGCTACTCCACCCTGGTTCACGCCAGCGCCACCTCAGTACTCGGCGCTGGGCTCGCCCTCGCCCGCCACCAGCGAGGCCTTCGCCGCATTGTTCTTGCCGTCGGTGGACTCCTCGCAGCGCTCGGGATCCACGCCCTATGGAACGGCCTGGCTCTCCTCGGGACCAGCCGGGCCCTCGGCTACGGCCTGCTCAACTTCCTGCTCTTCCCTCTGGAGTTCCTCACCCTCTTCCTCGTTCTTCAGCTCTGCCTGCTCCGAGAGCGCAAGCTGCTCCTGTTCGAGCTTCAGGAGGAGGTCGAAGGCGGGATCCTGCCGGCCGCGCACCTACCGCAGTTCTGCCTTTCGGTGGGACGCAGGCCCAAAGAGCAGCTTGAGGATGCCATCGATCGCAGGGCCTACGTTCGGCTGGCGACGCGGCTTGCCTTTGCCAAGGACCAGGTGCGTAGGGCAGCCGATCCCAAACCGCTTCACCGAGAGATCACGGAACTCCGCAGTGAGATCGACCGGCTACTGACCGAGGCTGGCGTCGTCCGTACTGGCTCCGTGCTCCGACATGCGCCGCAGACAGATCCAGGCGAGACTAGCGGTTAGAGCACCGAAGGCGAGGGCGCCGCGCATCCAGTGGAGCGGCGCCTCGGGGCCCCCCGGGCTGAGACCGAAGAAGGCCAAGCTGGCGGCGAGGACTCCGACCAACGCCGCGCCCGCGATGAGGCCTGAACCGTAGAGCACTCCGCTCTCACGTCGCTCGGCCAGCTCCGTGGGCCGGGAGCGGTGCTCGACGACCAGGCGCACGAGGCCACCCAGCATGATGGGCACGGCGAGATGGATCGGGAGGTAGAGACCTACTGCGAAGGCCAAGGTGGGCAACCCCATAATCTCGACGCAAAAGGCCATGGCCATGCCGACAAAGACCAAGCCCCAGGGCAAGTCTCCGCCCAAGACGCCGTCGATGACGAGCCGAATCAGGTTGGCCTGGGGGGCCTTGAAGGCACCCGACACGATCTCCTCACGAAAGAGTGCAAGCACAGTACTCATGGCCGCCGCAGCTGCGATGACCCCAATGACCTCACCCCACTGCTGCCTCTTGGGGGTAGCACCCACGAGGAAGCCGGTCTTGAGGTCCTGCGAGGTGTCGCCTGCAATCGCAGCGGCGATGCAGACCAGGGCTCCGATGGTGAGTACCGCCACCTTCGCCTGCTCGGGCCCGTAGGCCCCACCAAAGAGCAAGGCACAGACCAGCACCGTGGCAATCGTCATGCCCGAGATGGGGTTCGACGACGAACCGATAAGCCCCACGATTCGGGACGAGACCGTAACGAAGAAGAAGGAAAAGACGAGCACGGCCAGAGCAGCGAGGACGCCGATGCTTCCCGTGCTCGGGGCGCTGGCGCCCGGAGCGGTCCATTGCATCAAGGGAAGGAAGGCCGCGGCCAAGCCCAACAGGACGAGTCCGGCCCCAACGGTAGCCAGGCTGAGTTCCTCTTCAGTCCGCAAGGCTGTGCGGTCCCCAGACTCCCGCAGGGCGCCCAGGGCCATCCGAAGGGACTCGATGAGCGTCGGCGTACTCTTGATGAGGGTAAACAGTCCACCAAAGGCCACTGCACCGGCACCGACGTAGCGGAGGTAGCGACTCCAGACCGTGAAGGAGTCCATGTCCTTGATGAGGTTCTGGGTCTCAGGGGCCACCGGCACCGGAGAACCCTCACCGAAGAGGTAGATCAGGGGAATGATGACCCCCCAACCGACCGTTCCGCCGGCCAGCATCACCGCTGCGACCTTGGGCCCAATGATGTAGCCCACGCCCAGCAACTCCGGGGTCAGGCTGCCGCCTACGCTGGTGCGGTAGCTGCCGGTGTGGATGGGGACGTCGGGCTCTTCGGGCCAGAGATGGAGGAACTTCCCAAGCGCTGAATAGGCCGCGCCGACGGCCATACCGCCGAAGAGCATCTTCGCTTGGTCTCCTCCTGCCTGGGAAGCGACCTGGACTTCGGCACAAGCCGTACCTTCGGGATAGCTCAGCTTCCCGTGCTCACGGACGATGAGGAAGCGCCGCAGCGGCACCATGAAGAGGACGCCCAGGAGTCCGCCAATTAGGGCCAGGGGAAAGATAGGAAAGAAGCCGGGGCTCTCATTCCACAAGAAGAGAACTGGCAGGGTGAAGATGACCCCAGCGGCCAGCGATTCTCCGGCTGAGCCGATGGTCTGAACGATATTGGTCTCGAGCAGGCTGCCGGAACGGAGGACCCGAAAGATGGCAACCCCGATGACGGCGGCGGGAATCGACGCGGAGACCGTCAAGCCCACCTTGAGGCCGAGGTAGGCGTTGGCGGCGCCAAAGACGACGCCAACCACAACCCCAATCAGAACCGCCTTGGCGGTGAACTCCGGCAGGACCGTGCCAGGAGGGACCACAGGTGGGTAGGTCCCGCCCTCCGGAACGACCTCATAGGCCTGGGGGGGGAGGGTCATCTTCAACTTGGGTGCTTCACTGGCCATCAGGGCTCCTCCGGGCGGGCGCCACCATAGCCAAGAGGCAAGAGAAGCCAAGCCTGGCGCGGGTCGGCCCCCACTTGCCCGGGATCCCGTGGAGGAGCTTTGGTATACCGGGGTCCCAATCCGGAGGTCTCATGTTCGCTCGCACCTGCTCCCTGGCCCTCAGCCTGGCCCTTCTCGTTGGGGTGGGCTGCACTCCGCCGGCCGATACCGGGAACACCGACGATGCCAACGGCGAAGACGAAGATCCCGGACCCCCTCCCCCCGATGACATCGCGGAGCTCAGCGACGGCGAGTGCCCCGACATGAGCGAGTCCGGCATCACGTCCTTCTCCTCGGGCGGCCTGAGCCGGAAGGTAGGCGTCGTCTTGCCCGACGACCTGGAAGACGGCCTCCCCCTCGTCATCAACTTCCACGGGCTGACCACAGCCGAATATCAACCGGTCGAGAACACGGCAAGTGCTCTGCAGCAGGAGGCGGACAATCGGAATGCCGTGTTCCTCGTACCCGAAGCACTCGAACAGACCACACTGATCGGAGACGTCCTGTTTTGGGGCATTCGCGGCGACGAGGAGCCGGACTTGACCTTGTTCGATGACCTCCGAACCTGCGCTTCCCAACAGCTGAACGTAGACCTGAGCCGCATGTCCGTCTGGGGGATGAGCGGGGGCGCCCTGTGGGCGACTAAGGTCCTACTGGAGCGAAGCGGGACCCTGGCCTCGGTCGTAGAGTTCAGCGGGGGTGCGGAGATCGACGACCCCACGACCGGCGACCACTACCTCACCTACGAGACCCCCGAGCACAAGGTTCCGATCATCCTCGCCACCGGGGGTGATCAGGACGTCTGGCCCCAGGGTTTCCCGATTGTCGACTTCACGGCGGCAACCGAAGCCCTGCAAGCCTCACTCGTCGCGGACGAGCACCTCGTCATCCGATGCATCCACAGCCAAGGCCATGCGGTCCCCCAACAGGGCTGGGTCTATTCGCACGATTGGATGCTCGAACACCAGTTTGGGGTCCCCTCCCCCACCCTCGAGGACGGAATCGGCGATCAGGATGACTGGTGTGAGGTGCTGGAAGCAGAAGAAGACGACAGCGACGACTAGCCGACCCCCTCGAGCCAAGCCCAGCCCTAGGGACAGGCGTTGGCCACGCAGGCCTGGCCGAGAAAGGCCGAGCTCTCCGAACAGGGGGGGCTGCTCAACGACATGGTGATGGGCGCGCACTGGTAGCCGGCAGGGCAATCGGCGGCTTCTAAACACTGGACTGCGCAGTAGGCCTCGATACCGGTCCCCTCTCCGCCGAGGCAGAAGCTTCCGGTTCCCCCGCACTCGGGGTGGCCGAGAATCCGATCGTCACATTGGTCCAGGGTGTGCTGATCGGTACTTTCGTGCAAAAGCGGGTCGCAGGAATCGCAGTAGTTCCCTTGCGCTACTTGGCAGGCCCCCGTCCCCAGATTGCAGATCTCGCCGAAATTGCAGTCCAGGATGGTGGAACGACAAGGCGCCTGCTGGCACGTGTTGTCCTCATCGCAGACCTGACCCGCAAGGCAGTCGTTGTCCTCTAGGCATCCCTCGTCACAGGTGTAGTCCTGGCCTTGGGCGTCACAAAAGGTCCCCCGCGGACAGTCGGTAGAGACGAGGCACTCGACCTCGCTGCAGTAGCCATCCACACAGGCGCCAAACTGCCCCTCACCTTCCGCGGCGCAGTCGCCGTGGTCGGCACAGGGCATCCCGTTCGGTGCCGGCCGGCTTATGCACGAGGTGGCCAGCCAGAGGACGAGGCCACAGCTCGGGACGAGGGCGAGGCAGAGGAGGCGGCGCATCAGTAGTAGTCGTAGCGGAGGATGATCCGCGTGTTGAGGGGCGGCAGCGAGGTCGGGTCGGTGAACTGGATGGCGTAGTCCTCGGCCGGTACGTCTTCCTGGTATTCCCAGGGCCACTGGCCATCGAGGCCCTCTGCCGGCACCACGACCCCGTCGCCCTCGAACTCAGGCGTGCCGGGCACGTGCATCGTCATCTCGATGGAATTGGCCTTCGGCCGACGGCTAACCGCAAACCGGTCCACCAGCCGCGAGGAGGTCAACCCCATCTGACTCACGACGTCAGAGAAATCATCCTCGCAGATCGAGCCGACGACCCCTCCCGTCTGACGAACGACGTCGGTATAGCGCCAGCTGGCGTGGGCCCCAAAGTTGGGATTGCTGTCGCTGAGGTTGCAGTCGCCCGGCTCCTCGGTTTGGTTGTCCAAACCCACCAAGGCCGACGCGTTGAAGGCGTCCCGCCGCTCCGAACCCTTGAGATCTCGGAAGGCGTTGATGAACTCAGCCACGGGACCGATGGACGCGTCCTCCTCGTCCGAAACCCAGATGATGGTCAGCAGGGCGTCGTCTCGAAGGAAGCTGGATTCGCTGACCATGGGCTCGGTCAGGGCAGCGATGGCCGCATCGAGGCCCCGCTCCATGGCCGCTCCGCTGACCCCCACCTGTACGTTTTCCTGAAAGACATCGGCAGCGTCGTCGGTTTCGTTGTCGATGACGGCTGCGCCACCCGCGTCGACCAGGGCCCCCCGATCGCTGTCCATGTCGGTGGTGGCGACAGCGATGTGGTAGTCGACATCGGCTACGTCGAAGTAGGCGACAAAGTCCTCGAAACCCTGGCTGAGTTTCTCCTGCTCGTCTTCCATGGAACATGAGTTGTCGACCACCAGGAGGATGTCGACCTCCGTAGGCGGATTCTGCAGCAGCACCTCGGTGCCGCCGGGGCGAATGAGGCGGGTTTCGTCGCCGCATGCACCCAGTGCAAAGCCGCAGAGCAGGACCAGTGGGAAAAAATATTGCCTCACGAGGCGAACGCTAACCGAGTCGCAGGCGAAGATCGAGGGTCAAGTCCGATCCGGGCCGAGCGGTAGGGCCTGATACACTCGCGCGGCTTCCAGCGGAGGAACCATGGACATCGTCGGCGGCCACTGGGCCCTGCTCTGCCTCGGCTCCCTCGCGGCCCTCCTGGTAGTCGAACAACGCGGCCCCCGGGTCCTCCTCTGGGTCCTCAAGCCCTTGGCCTCCATCGCCTTTGTCGCCTTTGCCTTGGAGCGGGGAGCGCTGGACTTCGCAGCAGGCCAAGCGGTCTTCATAGCCCTCCTCTTCTCGCTCGCAGGCGACGTCCTCCTAATGCCCCGGGGCAACCAGAAGGCCTTCCTGGCGGGCATCGGCGCCTTCCTTCTCGGCCACGTGGGGTTCGCCGTAGCCTTCCTCTTTTGGGGCGTGAGTTGGCCGCTCACGCTGGGAGCGGCTGCCGTACTCAGCGGAATCGCATGGCTCATTGGGCGCTGGCTCCTACCCCACGTCTCGGGCTCGCTGAAAACCGCCGTCCTCACCTACATCATCGTCATCACAGCCATGGTGGCCCTGGCCTTTGGTTCCTACGGGGCCGGAGCATCGTCTCTTCTCCCGCTAGCCGCCTGCGCGTTCTTTCTCTCCGATCTCAGCGTGGCTCGCGAGCGCTTCATTCGCAGCAGTCCCTGGAACCGACTCTGGGGGCTACCGTTGTACTACGGTGCGCAGCTACTGTTTGGATTCCTCCTTGCCTACTAACCTCCGGTCGCAGGTGCGTCCCATGGAATGTTCCACTACCAGCCCTCTAGCTCTCAGCCTCGCGTTGGTCCTCAGCCTTGGAGTTCCTTCAGCTCAGGCCGGTGACAAGGCAGCAGATCCCTTGGCAGAGGCGGCCTACCTTCTGGCCCGAGGTGGAGGCGCAGAGCAGGCAGCTGAGGCGTGCGCCCGACGGCTCAACGAAGATCCCACCGACCCTCGGGCGCACTACCTCTACGTCACGGCTCGCACCCAGCTCCACGATGACGAAGTCCTCCGGCTCTACTACAAGAGCTTGGCCGAGGCCGAGGACGCCGCAGAAGCCATCCGCGCGGCCCGCGTCCTTCTCATTGCGCAGGACTGGGACAACGAGGGGGACTGTGAAGAATTCGACGCCTTGCTGAACAAGGGCTTTATCGACCCCGGGGCGCGGGCCGTTGCCGGCTACGCCGTACTGCGTGCTCACAATTGGGAGGCATGCCGCAAGAAGGAGCAGCTACAAGAAGATCTGGAGCGCTATGCGCCCGGTCCCACCACACCGGCTTGGGGGCATGGTCTCTGGCTCTCAGCTCGTCTCTCCCTCGAACCAGTTAACGCGGGCTTCCAAGGCAAGATCGGCTCCTTTGCCCGACAAAATCCCACGCTGATCCGTCGCCTCTCCAACCTCTGGGGCCGAAAGGCCGCGGGGACCCACCTCGAGGAGAGCCAACGGGTTGTCTTGCGTGAAGCCAAGCGCGCCCAGGCCACCGGAGACAAGCAGGCGATCCACGGGGCGGTTCGGGTGTTCGCGCAGGCCGACGACCCGGCCCGGACTGCAGCCGAAGACGCCCTTCGGGTTGCCGACCCGTCCTGGGAGGGGGGCTCGTCGGACCACAAGGACAAGCAGGCCCTACGCAAGGCATCGAAGCGCTACAGGCCCGCTGACGCCCTGGACGCTCTCGACGAAGCCGGCGCCAGCCTGCCCGAAACCGGCGAAGCACGGGCTCTCTACCAGGAACTGCGGGCTGAGACCCTGTTGAAGCTGGAGAGGCCCCAGGAAGCACTTGAGAGCTATCGAAAGGCTGTGACCGCCGACCCCAACGACCCCGACCTCGCCAACGAGTACGCCTGGAAGGCCGCCCTGGAAGACGAGGACCTGGAAACGGCGCTGGAAACCATCGAACGGGGCATCGACACCTTCTACAGCACCGACTGGCCTGATCGGTCCTGGAAGCGCGACCCGAAAGACTGGCGGGAGACCCTGGCCCGCTCCTTGTCCAACAGCCTGGACACCAAGGGCTGGATCTTGCACGGGTTGGAGCGCAACGATGAAGCCGCAGCAGCCCTCTTGCAGGCCCTGCTCCTGCGGGAGGGTGGGGTCTTCCACACCCACCTGGGTCTAGTCCAGCGGGCCCGCGGCAAGACGACAGCTGCGGTGACCCACATCAGTCGAGGGCTGGCGCTGGGGACCCACGACGCGGACCTGACGGACCTGGCGACCCGGGCGCTCGAAGAGATGGCGCCCACCGCCGGCTTGTGGCTGCCCGAGGGAGCCGATGGCTGGGTCGATGCCCATCGGTTGGTCGTGAAGGCGGCGGACGCTGAGGCATCTGGGGCAACAGATGGGGACGATGGGGAGGAGAAAGAGGAGGAAGCGCACCCCCTGGTCGGCCAACTCTTCCCCGACCTGGAGTTCGAAGTCGGGGGAACCATTCGGACGATTGGAAGCTTCGAGGGTCCACTCGTCGTCGATCTGTGGGCTACCTGGTGCGGCCCTTGCGTCAAGGCCCTCCCCCACTTGGAGGAGCTTGCCGAGACCTACGAGGGGGCGACCTTTCTCGCGCTCTCGGTGGACTCGGGGCTTACAGAGGTTGAGGCCTTCTTTGGTGACGCACTCAGCGAACGGCCCTTCGTGGTGGCTTGGGGCGGCGACGAGACCATGGGAGAGGTGCAAATCCGCGGCATCCCTGCCGTGTTCATCATGGACGAGGAACACCGCGTGACTGCCCTGGTACAGGGCTACCAAACTGGCGACACGCGGATCGACGAAGCAGTGGCCGCGGTACTGGGCATCGAAGGCGAGGCGGGGGAGCCTGCTGAGACCCCAACAGAGACTGCAACTGAGGAGGCTGCAACTGAGGAGGCTGCAACTGAGAAGGCTGCAGCAGAGGAGACCCCAGCGGAAGAGACCCCGACGGAGGCTCCAACTCCCTAACGAAACCCTTGGGCCACGAAGAAGATCTCGACGCTGTTCGAACGCGTGGTCTTTGGCTTGCTCGCCTTCACCTTGCCAAACCGGGCCTTGACCCGGCCGCGCAGTTCAGCCTCGTCCGGGCCCTGAAACACCTTGCAAACCAGGGCTCCGCCGGGCCTAAGCCAGCGAACCGCCAAGTCCAAGGCAATGTCGCAGAGTTCCACGGAGTTCACGTGGTCCGAATAGGGCACGCCGGTGGTGTTGGGCGCCATGTCAGACAGAATCAAGTCGAGCGGCGGCGCCCGTCCGCCGGTCCATTCGGCTAGCTGCTCTTCACGAACATCCCGAGCGTCCTGCTGGACGACCACCCCCGAGAGCGGGGCCGTGATCTCCTTGAGGTCCACCGAGAGCACCAACCCGGTGGGCCCAACCCTCTTTTGCGCGTACTGACTCCACGAGCCGGGTGCCGCCCCCACGTCGAGGACAACCTGTCCCTTCCGCAGGAGCTGGAAGCGCTTGTCGAGCTCTTCGAGCTTGAAGACGCTCCGAGCTACATAGCCCTGCTGCCTGGCCCGCCGGGCATGGGCCTCATCACCCCGGTAGTTGGGCCTCTTACCCATCAATCTTCCTCGCCCCACAGATCACACGCCTCCACGATGCGCGACCACAGCC
>CAZQTQ010000029.1:0-18519 GCA_964596025.1 uncultured Rickettsiales bacterium | reverse complement strand
GCCGCGCTCGGAGCCTTGGGCTTGGCCACCGGCTGGGGTCGCTCATTGGGCGCCCGCCGCCCCAACTCCTGCTCGATCACGTGTTCGAGGGTCCGCTGAGGCAAGGCGCCCCGGAGGTAACGTCCGTTGATGTAGGTCCGCGGCGTACCCGAGATCTCGATGCTCGAGGCGGTGGCAATATCCTTTTTGATGTGTCCAATAACCGACGGGTCGTTCATGCAGCGTCGAAACTCTCCCGGCTCCAGACCGACCTGCCCCGCGTAGTAGTCCAAGTCCTTGCGCTTGAGCTTGTGTTGGTTCTTGAACAGGAGGTCGTGCATCTCCCAGAACTTGCCCTGGCGCCTCCCACACTCAGCCGCCACGGAAGCCTTGCAGGCATAGCGGTGGCGGTTGTTCTTGATGCTGTCGTTGCAGTCCGTGTTCATTGGGAAGTGCTTGAAGACGAAGCGGACCTGATCCTTGTACTTCTTCTTGATCGGCGTCAGCGAGTAGAAGAGCTTCTTGCAGTAGCCGCACTGGAAATCGGCGAACTCGACAACGGTGACCTTGGCGTCATTGGGCCCGATGCTGGCGTCCTCGGCCCGCACCGGCACATAGAAGTGGCGCTCGTCAATCTTGTAGCCCTTGGTCGGGTCGCCGCCCTCGGGCAACTTCCCCGAACCGCCGGGCGTCGAGACCACCTGCGCCGGGGCGCTGGCGTCAAAGCCCTTGTCCGTCTCCTGGATGAGGGCGTCCTCCAGCGAGGACTTCATCACACTGTGGACCCCCAGTCCGAGGGCAAGCGCGACCACACCAGTTACCACCGCCGGCCGAAGCGGCGCGCTGAGCGCCCCTTTCCCTTCGATCTTCCGGCCCAAGAGCAGGGCCGCGATAAAGACCACCACTGCACAGGCGTCCATCGTCAGGCAGAAGATGCAGAAGGTCTGCTCGACGAACGCCATGACGTAGAGCAGAAAGAGGCCGTAGGCAACGGCTGCACCGCTTCCCAGAGTCACCAGGCGCAGGGCTCCACCGCCGACTTCACCCCCATTCAAGATCTGCCGGGCCAGGACCGCGAGCGCCGCATAGAAGGGAACGGCGAAGACTGTAATGGGGATTCCCCCGATCTTTCCGTAGACCGAGGTGTTGATCTTGTCGCAGTTGAAGGACGCGCCGAAATTGCAGACCGACTCGTAGGCGGCTGGCCCGTAGGTCTTCATCATGAAGCCATAGAAGAGGTAGGAAGCAACGCCCGCAGCGACGCCGAGCGCGGCCCACATCGCTAGGACGAAGGGACGCGCAGCGGAGCCCTGGCCTGGGTCCCCGCCGCCTGACCCAGGCTCATCAGGAGCCCCCGATGGGACCGGGGGGGCGACAGCTTCCGCCTTGGCCTGTTTCTTCTTGTTGCTCTTCTTGCCCATGTCCCCAACCTCCCCGTTGCTCTTCCTGGGAGCGCCGGATAAGCGGCCGGCGCGCGACGATATCACGCCGCCGTGGTATACGCCGCGCCGTGAGTTCAACCCCCTTTGCGCTGGAAGCTCGGGACCTTAGCCGCTGCTACCGCAACCGCTGGGCGCTTGCCGGCGTCCACCTGGAGCTGCCGCCCGGTCGTTCCCTCCTGCTCGCCGGTGCAAACGGCTCGGGCAAGACCACCTTGCTGCGTCTTCTCGCCACCAGCTTGAGGCCGAGCCGCGGCTGGCTCAGGATCCACGGAATCGACCCCACCGCGGCCCCGCAAGAGGCCCGCCAGACGCTCGCCCTCCTCACCCACCGGACTCAGCTCTACGCCCACCTCACCGGCCGAGAGAACCTCAGCGTCGCCCAGCGGATGCGCGGTTTTCGCCCGGAAGCAGCTCGGCTCCAGGCCCTGCTCGACCGCGTCGGCCTCGGCGACCGAGGGGACGACACCGTTGCTACCTACTCCGCGGGAATGAAGAAGCGCCTCGCCTTCGCCCGGGTCCTCCTCCAGGACCCACGGGTCGTCTTGCTCGACGAACCCTACGGTCAGCTTGACCCTTCAGGCTTCGCCCTTGTCGACGGCCTGCTCACCGAAATGGCCAAGGAGGGCCGCACGCTTGTCGTTGCGACTCACCTCGTCGACCGCCTCGCTCCCGCACTGCAGAGCGGACTCATCCTCGCGGGGGGCCGCCCCAGTTGGGTTGGCAAGGCCGCCGACCTGCCCGCAGCCCTCGCCAAGGAGCTCGGCACATGAGCCGCTTCGCCACCCAGTGCTGGGCCGTCTTCACCAAAGACCTCATCTTGGATCTGCGGGCACGGGGACGCATGGCAGCCGTCTTCTTTTTTGGCGCTATGACGCTGCTGCTCTTCTCCTTTGCCGCCCAACCCGGGGCCCAAACATTATCCAGGGAGGCCCCAGGCTACCTCTGGCTCGCCATCCTCTTGTCCTCGGTCTTGGCGCTGGGCGAGAGCTTCCGCCTCGAGGTCGAGGACGAGGCCCTAGAGGGCATGCTCCTCCTTCCGGTCGACCCCCGGGCGCTGTTTTACGGCAAGGCGCTGGCCACCACCGCGTTTCTACTCCTGCTCGCGGCCCTGCTCCTCCCCCTGAGCATCGCGCTCTACGGCATCGAAGTGCGTGGATCGTGGCCTTACCTGCTCGCGTTTCTCACCGCAGGGATCGCTGGACTCGCAGCACCTGGGACCCTCTACGCATCGATGACCGCGCGTTCCCGCGGCCAAGACGTCCTGCTTCCCCTCCTGCTTTTCCCCCTCTGCATCCCCATCCTGGTGGCGGCGGTCAAGGGCACAGGCTACGCCTTGGGGGGCGACCCAATGGAGCAGGCTAAGTCCTGGTTAACCCTGGTCGGGAGCTTCGACCTCGTGTACTGGAGCGTGTGCGGACTTCTCTTCGGGAGGGTGATCGAAGAATGAGCTTGGTCTCGGAAAAGGAGAACCTCCTCGGAGCCCTGGGCCTCGTCCTACTGCTGGTCGGCTGCGGCGTGGGCCTCTTTGTCGTCCCCAGCGCGGACTTCTTCGGCGAGACCGGGCGTATTCTCTTTGTCCATGTTCCCTGCGCCTGGGGCGCACTCGTCGTGTTCACCGGCGCCTTTGTCCTGGCTATCGGCACACTCATCACCCGCAGCCGAACCTGGGACGCAGGCCTAGAGGCAGCGGTCGAGGTTGGCACGGGTCTCACCCTGTTGCTCATCGCCCAGGGAGCGCTGTGGGCTCGACCGACCTTTGGTGTCTTTTGGACGTGGGACCCCCGCCTAACCACCTCAGCCATCATGCTGGTGGCCTTCGCAGGCGTGCTGTCCCTGCGCTCCTTCGCCGAGGACTTCGGACGCAGGGCCGTGTGGACGGCGGCGGCCACGATTGTCGCCTACATCGACGTCCCGCTGGTCTACTTCATCGTCAAGCTGGCCCCGCGCGGCATCCACCAGCAACATAGCTCTCCGGACACCGTCTCCGCGATCTACCACCTGCCCCTGCGGGTCAACGCCTTTGCCGTCCTGTTTTTGGCTACCTGGATGATAATTCGACGGGCCAAAATCACACTACTGCGCGACGCTGAGCAGAGCGCGCCACCGGCCACCGAGCCCGCATCGGCTGAGCCACTCGTCGCCGGGAGGGATGCCTGATGAATGGAACCGAATTGACAGGGCAAATCAGCGGGGGCTGGGCTTGGGTCGTCGCCACCTACTCCATCACGCTGATCACCTTGCTCGGATACGGCGCTTTGATTTCCGTCCGGCTCCGCACCCTCCGGGGCCGAGCCTCCCGAAAGGAGGACTAAGTGTCGCCGAAGCTCGGCTTTGCCATCGCCATCCTGCTCGCTGCAGCCGGCCTCTCCGTGGTCGTGGTTGGTGGCATCGAGGACAACCTCGTCTACTACTGGACCCCCACCGAGTTACTCGACAAGGGCGAGCAAGGTGTCGGGGCCAACGTCCGCTTAGGCGGCATGGTCAAGAGCGGCTCAGTTGACTGGAATCCGGAGTCCTTAGACCTGCGTTTTGAGGTCCACGACGGGGCCGAAACCATCCGGGTCCACTCCCAGGGGGTTCCGCCAGAGATGTTCCGCGAGAACGTTGGCATCGTCGTGGAGGGCACCTTGAGCCCAGGCGGGGTCTTTGAGTGCGACCGCCTCTTGGTCAAGCACGGCAACGAGTACACCGCACCCGATGACGGCGAACATCCCGACATGCAGGACCTCGCGAAGAGCCTCGAGGACGACAGCTCGTGAACTCGACCCTCGGCCAAGCCCTGGTCCTCTTGGGCCTTGGGCTCGCTGCTGCTGGTTCCGTCCTCGGCTTTGTCAGCGGGCGGAGCCGCAGCAACGACGGCCTGCGCTGGACTCGTCGCCTGGCGGCGGGCTTCGCTTGGGCAATGATTCTCGCCAACGGCGTCATGATCAAGGCCCTCTTGGAGCACGACTTCACCGTCCGCTACGTCGACCAGGTCGGCTCCACCAGCACGCCCACCCACATCACGATCGTCAGTCTCTGGTCGGCGCTGGAGGGCTCGATCCTTTTCTGGGGCCTCATCCTGGGTCTCTACACCCTTGGCTTCCTCAGAAGCATGCGGGATCGCCACCAGGACATGGTCCCCTACAGCCTCGGCACCTTGCTCGCCACTGCGGCCTTCTTCTGCTTCCTCATCGCGGGACCGGCCGACCCCTTCGCAGCAGTCACACCCCGCCCCGACGCGATGCACACCGGATCGAATCCGCTGCTGCAGAACCACCTGCTGATGATCATCCACCCGCCGATGCTCTACCTCGGCTACGTAGGGATGTCCGTTCCCTTCTCGATGGGGGTAGCCGCTCTGATTCGAGGACGTCTGACCTCCGGATGGATGCGGCCGATCCGTCTCTGGATGCTCGTGCCATTCGCCTTCTTGACTTGCGGCATCGTCCTCGGCGGCTGGTGGGCCTATGAGGTGCTCGGGTGGGGTGGCTACTGGGCCTGGGATCCGGTCGAGAATGCGTCCTTCTTGCCCTGGCTTACCGCGGCCGCTTTCCTTCACGCGGGCATGCTCGGGGAGCGGCGAGGTCTCTTGAAGGGCTGGACCCTGATCCTCCTGCTCATCACCTTTGCTCTGACGATTCTCGGTACCTTCATGACGCGCTCCGGCGTCTTCAACTCCGTCCACAGCTTCACCCAGAGCGCCATCGGGCCCACCTTCCTCGTCTTCCTGGGCATCGTGCTCGTCGCGTCGGTCGTGCTGGTCTCGCTCCGGCTGCACCTGCTCGAAGACGACGGGGGCTTCCGGTCGCCGCTGTCCCGCGACGCGGCCTTTGTGCTTAACAACCTACTCTTTGTCTCCTTCGCCTTCACCGTGCTGGTGGGGACGATCTTTCCGCTCCTGGCCGAGGCGATCCGAGACGTAAAGCTCAGCGTAGGCGCGCCCTTTTTCAACCAACTGACGGTGCCCATCGGCGTTGCCATCGTCTTCCTAATGGGTGTCGGTCCGGCCCTGCCCTGGGGGCGGTCGACGGGAGAGGAAGCGGCGCGAGTCCTCGCCCTTCCGCTGGGCCTCGGCCTCGCAGCCACCGCCGTGGGGGCCGTCTGCGGCGTGACCGCCCTATGGCCAGCTCTGACACTCTTTGTCTCTGGCTTTGCCACCAGCGTCGCGGCCCGAGACATGTGGGTGCCGATTCGGTCGAGAAAGCAGACCCTGAATTCAGGCTGGATCGAAGCAATGGCCGACGCCTTCCGGCGTGGGCGTCGCCGCTACGGCGGTCAGATCGTGCACATTGGCGTAGCCTTGATGGCAGTCAGCATCGGGGTCTCATCCTCCTACCAGGTGAGTACAGAAGGTGTCCTGAAGAGCGGAGAAGCCCTCGCTGTAGGCGACTACCAGGTCCGCTATGTCGAGAGCCGGAGCTTCCAGGAGCCACACCGGTCGGTCGTGGAAGTGCAGTTCGACGTGATCCGAGCCGGCAAGACCCTGAGCAGCCTCAGGCCAAGCCTCAACCGCTACTCGGGCCAAATGAGCCCCATCGGCACACCGGCAGTCTTGAGCTTCCCCCACGAGGACCTCTACTTGAGCCTCATGTCGGTAGACCCCGGAGGGCGCTTCGCTGGACTGCGGGCTTATGTGAACCCGCTCGTGGTGTGGATCTGGGTGGCCACCGGGGTGATGCTCTTCGGGACGCTGATAGCTGCTTGGCCCTCTCGGCGACCCATGGCTCTGGAAGAAAGCGGGCCCCTGCGTGGCGAGGACGAGGAAACGGCAGCCTGATGGGCAAGGCGCGAATTCACTGGCCGAGTTTGCTTGTCGGCGGGGCCCTGGTCCTCCCGCTCCTCGGCGTCCTCTTCTCGGGCCTCTTCCACAACCCCAATGAGATGGACTCCGTCCTCGAGGGCCGAAGCGCACCTCCCTTTGTCCTTTCTCGCTTGGACGACGACCGTCCGGTCAGCCTCGAAGACCTACTGGGCAAGCCCGTGGTGCTGAATTTCTGGGCCACCTGGTGTCAGTCCTGCCCCCTCGAACACCCGGTGCTGGTCCAGGCCGCCCGCCACTACGGCGCGCAGGTGCAATTCGTTGGCATCGCCTACGAGGACAAGAAGGCCCGGCTCCGCAACTGGCTGGAACAGCACGGCGGTGCCGCCTACCCCACCTTGATCGACGTCAACGGGAAGACCGCCATCGCCTACGGGGTCTACGGGGTGCCGGAGACCTACTTCATCGATTCAGAGGGGCGCATTGTCTACAAGCACGTCGGCCCCCTCAATGCTCCCACCCTCCAGGCGAAGGTCAGCGAGCTCTTGGACGGAGGAGTCTGATGCAAGCCGCCTCCCGGTTCATTTGCCTCCTTGGCCTCACGGGCCTCCTAATGGGGACGACAGCAGGTGCTGCGCGGGCCCAATTGGGGAGTTGGGCCGACGACCGGGGAGAGACGGGCAACCGGAGCGACCGTCTCGCCCTGGGGCCCGACGTGGCGCAGACAGTGGGTCCTCCCGCCGGCCCTCCCCTCACCGGAGCGGTCCTGGAGGCACGGACCGATGAGGTCTCCGAAGGGATCCGGTGCCCGGTCTGCCAGGGCCACAGCATCAAGGATTCCCCCTCGGAATCCGCCCGAAACATGAAACGCCAGACCCGCGCCATGGTCGCCGCCGGTTACGCCGAGGAACAGGTACTCGACTACTTCGAGACCTCCTACGGGGAGTTCATCCGCACCAAGCCCAAGGCCGAGGGCTTCAACCTCGTGGTGTGGTGGCTCCCTGCGTCCGCCCTTCTCCTCGGCCTGGGCGTGGTCGCCCTCTTCGTTCGACCGCGCATGGGATCGAGCGAAACAACGGGAGCCCCTAAAGCCGAAACTCCGAGTGCCCCTGAGGACAGCGAGGGCTCCGAGGAGAGCTCCAGCCCGCCGGTCGATCCCTGGGTCGCCAAAGTGCGGGCCCAAGTGGAGAGCCGCGATGTCTGAGGTCCAGTGGATTCCAGGACTCATTGTCCTCCTCGGTGGCATCGGCCTTGGCACCTTGCTCGCCCTCCTGAGCCGCAGCCCTGGCGAGGCCGCTTCCGACGCCGAGGGCCCCAGCGCCTCGCAGGTGGACTACGAGTCCCGCTTGCGCGACCTCCGGATGCGCAAGGAACAACTAGTCGAGACACTGCGCGGAATTTCCGACCTCGATGCCGCCCAAGGACACCGCGAAGCATCGGCCGAATCCGAGCAACTCGAAACACAGGCTGCGCAGGTCTTTCGAGACCTGGAGGAATTGGAAACGCAGGGGGTGCCGACAGCAGAGGTCCCACGCGGCCCCGCCCCTGCCGAAGCGGAGCAAGCGCAGAGGCCAGAGCCGGATGCCGGCTCCGGATCCGCCGGTCTCTCGCCCGAACTCCGGGGCATGCTCAAAGGTGGGGCCTTTGTCGGTTTTGCCGCAGTGCTGGTCTGGACCCTCCAGTCCGCCACCGTCCCCCGACAGGAGGGAATGGGCATCACTGGCGAAGCTCCCGAGACGGTTCGCCTCGAGCTGCCCGTGCCCACGGAGGGTGAACCCGGCGGTCCGATATCCGGCGTCCCCACGGCCCTGCGCGCCAAGCCCTCCGCCGAGGTCGACGCCGCACGCCGGCGGGTCGCAGCCACTCCAGACGACGCGGACGCCTGGGCGGCCTTGGGCTATGCCCTCGTCGAAGCTCAGGGCTGGATCGACGTCTTCGAGACCTCCCAGACCCTCCGAAAGATGGCCCCCGACCACCCCGATGGACTGGTATTGGAGGCCATCGTCCGCACCGCCATGAACATGAGCGACGAGGCAGAGCGCCTGATCGACAAGGCGCTGGCCGAGCACGGCGACCACATCACGGCTCTCACTTACAAGGGCATGCTCCGCTTGCAGGTGCACGATCGGGTGGCCGCCAAGGCGGCGTGGAACCGGGCGCTCCAGCTGGCCGGGCCAGGCCAGGGCTTCGAGGCTCTCCTGTCCATGGCAGACGGCGAACTGCCGCCGTCGCCGGAACGGGGCGGCTCTCGAGGTCTTCCGCCCGGACACCCGCCCCCGGCCGCGGCCCCGGCCGGGCATCCGCCAGTGGCTGGAATGCCGGGCCCTGCGGCAGGAACCTCGGGCCAGCAGCCCGCTGGCGACTCAACTGCAAGTACCAACGCAGCCTACGCTGGGAGGATTGAGTTGAGCCCCGGCGCAGCCCCCCCATCGAGCGGAGTCCTCTTTGTCATCGCGCGCCATCCCGGAGTGACCCGTGGGCCGCCGGCCATGACCCAGCGCCTCCCGGGAAGCAGCTTCCCCCTCCCCTTCGGCCTCAGCGCCGCCAACGTCATGATGGGTGGCCCCGTCCCCGATGCCGTCGACCTAAGTGTCCGGCTCGACGCCGACGGCAACCCCATGACCAAGGGGCCGGACGACTGGCATGCCTCTGCAGGAACCGTCCAGAAAGGGACTACCGATCTGGTCTTGGTCTTGGAACCGGGAACCCCCTGAGCCAGAGGGCCACCAGCTTGCCTGGGCGGGACTCTCCCTCCGCCGAAGACAGCCCCCCAACTGCCTAGGGCAGCCGCTGCCAGCCGCCCCGGGGCGTGTCCTTTCCGCGGGGCGGTGATCCCGCGGTGATTATGTAGAGAGCCCGCCGATTCCGAACTTCATTGGTCGCATCCGCGGTCGGCACGGCAAGAACCGCCTCGCCGTAGCCGCGGTGGTAGATCGGGATGCGAGCCCCCTTGTTCCGGAAGTAGCGCGCGATCGAGAGGGCGCGCCGCCCCGAGAGCGCCTGGTTGGAACCTGCGTCGCCTACGGTGTCGGTGTAGCCGGCCACGTAAAGGGTGCACTCCACCCACGCCCCGTAGGTCTCGACCGCCTTGCGGATCTCCTTCCAGGCCCGGTCGGCCTTGGGCGCCTCATCGGGGAGGATGGCGTGGCTGCCCGTCTCGAAGTGGATGTCCTCGTGGGGGATGGACAGCGACCAGGGGATGATCTCGACTTCCGCCCAGTAGCCGTAGGCGTCGTGGGCACGGGCCACGATTCGGAAGAGGTTGCCTTCGCCCTGCTGCTCCCAGGTCACCCGCACTGGCTTGCCCCGAACTCCGCCCTCCACCTGGAAGGTGCTCTGCCCCATGACCTGCTGGTTGTCGGCCAGCACTTCGAGTTCGACGTGAGACGGCGGGTGGTTGGTGACCAGGTCGAAGCTACGCTTCTCCAGGTCGACCGAATCTGCGGGAATCTGGGCCGTCAGCGGAGAGGCAACCGTGACGTAAACAAAGGTCTGCTCGAGGTCGTTCTCCCCATTCTTGCGCACCAACTCGACGACGACGTCGTAGCCCACATCGCCCTCAGGCTGGGTCCACTCAACGATGTACTCCCGGCCGACACGGGGGCTGTCGTAGTTCCAGGTCTTCACGAAGGCGCCGTCCTCGGACTTTAGGGTGAGAGCAGCCCGATGCAGCGCCTCGTCAAACGCCACGACGATGGTGGGCGTCTCTCCCTTGGTCGGATCGAACCGATCCTGCGGCTGAGAGATGTAGACACCGGCGAAGGCCGAGGCCGCCGGGGAGAGCAGGAAGAGGACGGCGGACAGCCAAGAGAGGACGGGTCGCATCTGGTGGGAGCCTAGCAGCCCCCCCGGCTCGACCGGGACCTCGGCAACCGATGAGGATCAACTTGCCCCCGTGCGGGACCAAGAGCGGTGCTACACTGCCGAGCCATGAGCCGTTTCCTCGCCATTGCCGCCCCCATTCTCCTCACCTTCCTCCCAGCTCTTTCGGGCTGCGACAGCGGCACCGGCACCCTCGTTGGGCCCGACGGGGGCACCTCCCCGACCTTCGAGATCGACACTTCGGACCTGGGCGAGGGCGAAGTTCTTGTCGACTACCAGGGGAGGCTCGCCTTGTCCGGCACGGCACCCAGCACTGTCTGGACCCACAGTGATGGGGAAATGCCCCCCGGCCTGAGCCTCGCCGTGACGGGCTTTGTGACCGGTACACCCGGCTGGTTGGGCACCTTCGCGTTCGAGGTCACCGCCACGCCAGCGGGCCAGGCGCCAGTCGTCGGCGAGGTCAGCATCAGCATCCTCGCTGGAGACGCCGACCTCGCGCTGGGCTTCGAGCACGACCAGATGACGTCCTTGACCAGCGGCTGGGGCCTCATGACGGACCCCTGGGTCCGGATAGCCGGGACCGGCATCGACGGCATGAGCACCTATACGCTCCTCCTTGGCGTCTACGACTCCGGACCCAACGGCGCCCACGAGCAAGGTCTCGGAGACGACATCCGAGTGGGCGATTTGCCCCTCTCGGATGCGACGGTGACCATAGACAAGTTCGACCCCACCGGCCCCATTGATCCCAACGGCTCCTCCTATCCGTCCGGACACTACCCGGACGGCGACCCCGTGACCGTCGACGCGGCAGGCAACTTCGTCGCCGGTGCCGACGCTGGCGATGCAGACGTCAGCGTCAGTCACCCTGATTTCAGCGAAAACCTGGAAATTCGAATCCTGGCGGTCCCCCCCGACTGGTGCCCCAACGGCGAACACGACGGCGGCTGGTCCCAGGGGCAGTGTTCCTAGACCCACTGGTCTCCGACACCAGAGAGCCGAGAAGAAGAGCGGAGCGCTCAGCGCAGTGAGTTGAGGACGACGCTGACCGAGCTCGCGGCCATGGCGGCGGCGGCCCACATCGGAGCGATGTCCAGCCCAAGCGGCAAACCGGCCCCGGCAGCCAGCGGGATCAGCACGACGTTGTATCCCAAAGCCCAGCGAAGGTTCTGCCGGATGCGGCGCACCGTCTGGCGCGCCACACGAACCACCTCGGGCACAGCTCGGAGATCGCCCGACACCAGCGTGACGTCCGAAGTCTCGCGGGCAAGGTCGGTGCCCGAGACAACGGCAATGCCCAGATCGGCGCAGGCCAAAGCCGGAGCGTCGTTGATGCCGTCACCGACCATCGCGACCCGCGCGCCGTCCGATTGAAGCTGCACAATTCGCTCCTGCTTCTCGCCAGGCAAGAGCGGCGCTACCACCGAATAGATCCCCACTGCAGCCGCCAGGCGCTCAGCAGCAGCCCGCTGATCCCCACTCAAAACGTGGACTGTGATTCCGAGGTCGGCGAGACTCTGTACGACCTCTGCGGCCTCCTCCCGGGCGGCGTCGGCAAAACTCACATAGCCGGATGCTTGGCCGTCGATTGACACCAAGATCACCGACTCGCCACGGTCCTGGGCCGCTTCACAGCGCCCAAGAACCTGGTCCAAGTCGCGGGACCCATCCTCTCCTTGGCTGCGAAGCAAGGCCTCGTTGCCAACCCAAAGCGAGACCCCTTCCACCCGAGCCACAACCCCCAGACCCGGTCGCTCCTCGAGATCCTCGGGGCTCGGCAAGGGGCCCTCTGCGGTCACCTGGGCATGGGCAACGAGCGCCTTGGCCAAGGGATGACTGCTGCCAGACTCTGCCGCTGCGACCCGACGAAGGAAGGTCTCCTCACTCCCGCTGAGCACCTCGATGGAAGCAAACTCGGGGAAACCTGGCGTAAGGGTGCCGGTCTTGTCGAAGACCAGGTCGCTGAGGGTCGCGGCCCGCTCCAACGCCGCACCACCCCGAAAGAGAATCCCCCGCCGCGCCGCGCGCCCCGTTCCCACCAGAACAGCCGTCGGAGTCGCGAGGCTCAGGGCACAAGGACAAGCGATCAAGACCACGGTAACGAATCGCCTCACCGCAACGGACCATTCGCCAGCGCCCAACAGCCAGCCGCCTCCGACCAACAAGGCCAGTCCGATTACGGCGGGAACGAAGACGGACGCCAGCTGATCGGCCATACGCTGGACGGGCGCGGCATCAAGTTGGGCCTCCCGGACCAGGCGTATGACCTGCTCTAGGACGGTGTCTGCGCCTACCGCGCGAGCCTCCACGACAAGTCGACCGTTCAGGCTGTGGGTGCCGCCGAGGACCGCTTCGCCGGGTGCCTTGGCCACCGGTACCGCCTCCCCCCGCAGGCTGCTCTCGTCCACGTCGGAGCGTCCCTCTACCACCGCGCCATCGACGGGAATGAGCTCTCCCGCCGTCACCAGGACCTGGTCGCCCACCTCGAGGTTGAAGGCGGCCACCTCCTCGACGGAACCGTCCCCCCGCAGACGCTTGGCCATGGGTACCCGAAAGTCCAGGAGCTGCCGGATGGACTCGCGCGCCCGGCCCTTGGCCCGCTGCTCCATGCCCCGGCCCAAGAGCAAGAAGGTAACGAGCATCGCCGCACTGTCGAACCACACCTCCTCCGCACTGCCTCCCGACAGCAAGACCCCAAAGGACCAGAGCAGGGCAGTGCCCGAGCCAAGGCAAACCAGTGTGTCCATGGTGGCCTTGCCGTGCCGGAGGGCGACGAAGGCACCCTTCCAAAAGGGCGCTCCCAACTCGAAGACGATGACCGCAGCCACAATGCCCGCAGTCATCGGCGCGTTAAGGGGCCGCCCATGCGGGAAGAGGGAGCCTCCCCCTTGGCTCAAGAAGAGGCAGAGGAGCGTCAGAGCGGCGCCAATGGCAGAACGACCGAGCATTCCGAGCTCTGCCGACCTCTCCCGAGTACGCTCCGCCTGGGCCTCGTCGACGCCCGGAGACGGTGCGGCGGGCAGGCCGTAGCCCGCAGCTTCGACGAGGCGTCGGATGCGTCCGCGGCTCCAGCCCTCCAGGTCCTGTACCCAGAGACGTCCTGTCGAGGTGGCGAAGTTCACCTCCGCCGACGCTACCGCTTGGTCCCCCCTCAATGCTTCGGTCAGGCGTGCCGCACAAGCACCACAGCGAAGACCGGACACTGGAAAGTCCAGGGTCGGCAAGTCCTCAGCCGTTTTCGTCTCGAAACCCATTACTGCGCATTGATCCCCGACGGGGACGCGAGTATACATGCGGCGCTTAGAACCCCCGGACCAGAGCCCGCAGCGCAGCCAACAAAACGGGAGCCCACAATCATGGTTAGCACCACCGCCCCGACCGACGTCAAGGTTCCCGCCGACGTCCCCACAACCGCCCAGAGCACCTATGTCCGAAATTTCCTTAGGGCGACGCACGGCGAGAATCGGCTCATGCTCTTCGCTGGCGACCAGAAGATCGAGCACCTCAACGACGACTTCTTCGGCCAGTCCCCCATCGGAACCATCCCCCAGGAGGACGCAAGTCCCGAGCACCTCTTCCGCATCGCGGCCCAGGGCCAGATCGGAGTCTTCGCCACCCAGCAGGGCCTGATCGCGCGCTACGGCCGCGACTACCCGGAGGTTCCCTACCTGGTGAAGATCAACAGCAAGACCCACCTGTTGAAGACGGCCCAGCGGGATCCCATCTCTGCGGTCTTGACCGACGTAGACCGCCTCCTCGAGCTGCGGGAGAACGCGGGGCTCAGCATCATCGGCGTCGGCTTCACCATTTACGTGGGAAGCGAGTTCGACCACATCCAGATGGAGCAGGCCCACCGCCTGATCCAAGACGCACACCGCGAGGGCCTCTTGGCGGTGCTGTGGATGTATCCCCGCGGGCAGGCCGTGGGCAAAGAGAAGGACCCCCACCTCATCGCCGGCGCGGCGGGCCTTGCCGCGTGCATGGGGGCCGACTTCGTCAAGGTCAACCCGCCCAAGCCCGAAGACGGCAGCTCCTCGGCGCAAGCCCTTCGGGAAGCCGTACTCGCTGGCGGTCGCACCGGCGTCATCTGCTCGGGCGGTACATCCACGGACGGGGTGAAGTTCCTGCAGAACCTCCACGACCAAATCCACGTCGGAGGTGCGGTTGGCAACGCGACCGGGCGGAACCTTCACCAACGTCCATTGGAGGAGGCCCTCCGCCTGACGGCGGCCATTTCGGCCATCACGGTAGGCAACAAGGACGTCGACTTTGCCGTCCGGGTCTACCGAGGCGAGGAGACCTACACCAACCCCACAGGGGTCCCGTAGGGCGCAGCGCCCGCTGGGTCGTTGGCCGTGTCTGAGACGGGATCACCCGCTACATCCGCGCCGATCCGACTTCAGGTCGTCGAGCCGCCGCGCCACGCCTGCCACAACTGCGGGGCTTGCTGTTCGTCCTACCGAATCGGCCCTCTCTTGCCGGCAGACCAGGAACACCTCGAAGCAGCACTACCCCAGGTCCGAGCGGCCTTCCCCGAGCAAGACCTCGAGCACCCAACCTTCCGCATCGTGCAGGGCACCCAGGAAGAGGTCTTCCTCGCCAAGAAGGGCGGCTTCTGTGTCTTCTTCAAGCCCGGGACCGGCTGCACGATTCACAGCAGCCAGGGCGCTGAGGCCAAACCGCTGGTCTGCCAGCTCTTTCCGGTGCAGCTCGTCAAGACCGACGACGGCCTGCGGTTGGGCACCCGCCCGACGTGCCTGAGCGACGCAAAGGTCTGGTCGGACGGCCCCCTCGTCCCTGGCGCCTTCCTCAACCGCATCCTAGACACGGAGGGAAGCTCCGTACCTCGCCCCGAGGTGCTCGGCGAAGCCATGGTCTTGCGCCTACTCCGCCTGCCCGATCTCGACACAAACATGCTCTTGAGCTTCCTCGCGGAGCACGAAACCCCGGACCGACCGCCCCCAGTAGACCACTGGCTCAGCGAGCGTCTAGACGGCCTACTTGCTGCCGCCGACTCCATCATCGGCGGGGAGTTTCCGGTAGACGCCCAAGGCCCCCTCCATCCGGCCACCGCCACCGCCGAGTGTTTTGCCGCCTTCCGAAAGTGGTCATCGGAGCACGACGAGCCCGGCGTGGAACGCTGGCCTGAAGTACCTGAAGACTTCTTGCCCTACCTCAGGAATGCCCTGCGTCGCCAGGTGTTTCTACGGCAGACAAAGCACTACCCCTCCCTGCCTTGGGCCCTCATTGGCTACGTTGCCGCCGCCCGCTGGGCCGCCGCGTACGCGGTCAGCACCGCGAGCGACGGAGGGGGGGAGACAGATGAGGCACGTTTTGGCCGCCTGTGGAGCACCCTCTTGGTCGTCCTCGAGAGTCCCCGTATGCAGCAGACCTTCCTCGAGGCCGGGCCTCCCTTTGACTAGTGGCGGAATCGGCTGGCTCGACAACCTTCGACGCAGGCGGCGGCAGGGAAGCATCCTCTTCGCCTCTTGGCTTGGAGCGACCCTCGCTCTGTGCGTCGCGGCAGTTCCGGCGCAAGCCCAGCTCTTCCGGAGACTCGTCAACCAGATCGAGGACCCCTCCCCCCCGCTGATCCCGGACATCGACCGCGTCTTGGGCTCCCATCCGGTCGGTGAGGTCTCCCTCGGCGAGGCCCTGACCGCCCTCCAGTTCGAGGGCTGCCTCGATCGCGTCCGAGAGGACCTCGTCCTCGGCTTGAGCGAGCTCCGTGCTCTCCATGTGCGCGGCGTCGAGACCCGCTCGCTCAAGCGGGTCTGGTCCATATGGGAGCGGAAGCTGCGCCTTCTTTCGCCCGAGTCCTACCTCCTCGTCACCACTTGGCTCGACTCCCCCGCCACCGCCCGCCGACTCTACTTTTGCGAGGACGGCCTCCCCCCATCCTGGAAGTCCCTACCGCCTCAGGCCTACCTCGTCGAAGCCATCACCTGGTTCGACATCGAGGTAGCCGACCGGGAGCATGCGCTCCAGACGGGACAACCCGGAGACCGTGAGCTCGCGGTCATGGAGCTGATGGAGCTTCGCGAAGCGCTCGTCGACCGCTTCCGCAACACCTACCCCGCCGACGCCGAGCACCTAGAGCCTCTGGGCTTGCTGCAAGAGCGGCTGGGCGCCATGTGGGCAGTGATGGTCGACCCCTACCACCTCGGCTTCACTCCTGCCGCCCGCACCGAAGACACCAAGGCGCCGGCAGGCTCCCTTGGCTCGCTCAAGCCCCAGAGCCCCTTCTCTGGAGTCGGCATCCCCGACCCCAGAGACCTCGCCGCACGCAGCCGAGTGGTGCGCAGTTGGAAACGCCAGCAGCGGGTACTCAACGAGGACCTTGAGCGCATTGAGGACGAGCTCGACGACACCTTGGCGTCCTTGTCGGCGGCGGACCTGAGTCTCGAGGACTTGAACGCTCGCACCCGCGCCGCGGCCCGCTTGGACGCGCGGCTGGCCCAGACCCACGCCAGCATCCAGCGGATGGGCAATCGCATCCTCTACCGGGGCACCGGGCGGAGCTGGGTCGACTCCATGCTGGACAACGGCTACCGACGCAGGGCAGTGCGGCGTCTCGACCGCAAGGAGAAGGTCCTCCTCACGGAACGGGAGCGCACCGAATCAGCCATCGAGGATGCAGTGGCCCGGGGGGCCACCCGTCCCGGCGGCTCGGACGAGGACGACAGCGGGGGGGGCCAAGGCCAGGGTCTCCCGGTGGCCTCCGGGCGCAATTGGCTCGAGGGTCTCCCGGGAGTCGAGAACAGCACCGGCTCTACGGTGACCCCGACCATCCGGGGAGGAATTCCCAAAGGGACCGGCTGGGTCGAGCGCATCTACGAGGGCCCCCTCCCCACTCCGTCCGCAAGCTGGGACGCCGACTTGGTCGCAGCAATCTTGGGCCGCTACCCCAACCTGGACGCCACCGACGCCCGCATCCTTCTCGGACTCGTGCGCCTTGCCTACAAGGAGCTGGACAGCCGGAACGCCGTCGAGGCAGCGGTGTGGCGGAGCCTCACCGAAGAGGAAGGTCTGAGGATTCGCGGAGAGGAAAGTACCCTCAGCGACCTCTGGACGCCCGGAAAGGACCGGAGTGAACAGCCGGTCGTCACCTTCGTCCTGACCCTCTGGTTCTGAGGTTCCCGACCGGCTAGGATGCCGCACTCGGAGGAATTGTGGTCCCGTTCATCGCCCCTGGTCCCCTGCGCATCGGCAGCATCAGCCTCGACTGGTGGCTCCTGCTCGTCGTCATTGGCATCGCCCTAGGCACCGAATTCGCCCGGGCCCGGGCCATCAAGAAGGGCCTCTCGGTCAAGATCACCGTCGACTGCACCCTCTTCATGGTGGCCAGCGGCTTCCTCGTCGCCCACTTCGTGTCCGTACTCTTCTACAACTTCGAACGCTTCCAGGAGAACTGGAAGATCATCCTCCCTTGGTACGGCGGCTACGCCAGCATCGGCGGCTTCTTTGGTGCCGCGCTGGCCATCCCTTTCTTCCTGCACATCTGGAAGAAAGCACCCTCCTGGGCCTATGCCGACAACCTCGCCATGGGCTTCATCCTCGGCCACGCCATCGGTCGGTTTGGCTGCTTTACGGCCCACGACCACATCGGGAGCCTGACCACCTTTCCCCTCGCTGTCACCTTCCCTCCCGACTGGCCTCGGGCTGGAGTCGACCTCGGAACCCGCCACGAGCTGGGGCTCTACGAGTCCGTGTTTTGCTTCGCCCTATTTGCCCTGATGATCTTCCTCGACCGAAAGAAGGACTGGTTCCACGGCTTCTTTGTCGCCTTGATGCTCCTGGCCTATTGCCCGGCGCGCTTTGTCTTCGACTTCTTGCGGGCCCAGGACCTCGAGGCGGTGGCGAGCCGAGCCTCGGATGACCGCTACTCCGGCCTGACGCCGGCGCAGTTCGGGGTGATGGGGCTGTTCGCCTTCGGGATGTGGATCGTCTGGTACCGCAGGGACAAGGGGCACATGGACCTCAGCGGGGAGGTCGCACGGGACTTCCCCGGCGGCAACATCCCAAAGCCCCTAGCCGAAGCCGCGGCGGGTGAAGCTCCCGCAGAAGACGGAACCAATGACGCCCCCGAAGAAGACGGGGCCATCGAGGCGCCGACGGACGAGCCTGCGCCCCCCTCGATCCCCCAGTAGCCACCGTGGTATTTGAACCAGCCGCAGGCCCCTCGTTCTGGCACGACCGAAACCCCTGGGTGCGCCGATCCCGGCTGGAGGGCCGCCAGACCGCGGACGTCGTCGTCGTCGGCGGAGGCATGACCGGCCTCTGCACCGCAATCGCCCTGCGCGATCGCGGTCTCTCGGTCACCGTCCTCGAAGCGCAGCGCGTAGCTGGGGCAGCCACGGGGCGCAACGTCGGTTTCGTCATGGAGGGCGTCGCTGAGTCCTACCAGCGGACGGTCAGCCTCTGGGGACAGGAGCGCGCCCGGCGAGCCCGACTCTTCACCGTCGAAAACCACGCCATCATCCAGGCCCTCATCGAGCGCTTCTCCATCGCCTGCAGCTACCGACAGGGAGGCAC
>CAZQTQ010000028.1:16586-18772 GCA_964596025.1 uncultured Rickettsiales bacterium | reverse complement strand
CACCCAGATCGACCTCCTGCTCGTCAACATGCGGCTTCTGGGCGTGGAGTGGGAGGGCGAACTCTCCGCTCTGCGCGAGTACACCGAACTGGGGGCGCGGGCCACCAGCACCCCTCTGCCCTTCAACTACCCTGTCTTCGGTACCGACGCCTTCCGTACCGGCACCGGGGTCCATGCAGCCGCCATCATCAAGGCTCTAAACAAGGGCGACATGAAGCTCGCCGACCAGGTCTATTCCGGCGTCCCGGCTCACCTCTTCGGCTTGCGCCAGGTGATCGAGATTGGCCACATGGGCGGCCGCAGCAACGTCGAGTTTTGGCTCCAGCACCGGGGTATTGAGCCGGAAGAGGGGCTGGTCACTGCGATCTTCGAAGCGGCCAAGGAAGGCAACCGCCTTCTGCAGGACTCTGAGGTACAGGAGATCGTGGACAGCTACGTACGGGATGCTTCGGGGGCCTCGGACTCTTCCGTCGATGGTTCAGACGCCTCCTCCGCTGCGCCCTGACCGCGCGATCCGAAGCTTCTCTCCGATCGGAGCCGCTGCTGGCACTGGAAGGCCAACACCATGTGCCAGGCAACAAAGAGGCTGAGAAAGAGGCGGACGACCGCCTCTGCCCGGGGCGGTAGTGCCCCCAGGCGTATGAAGGTCAAGCCCGCGATCATCCCGATATTCAGCGCCTGGAGCAGCGGATACGCCAGCAGCCACTCATGAAGCCTCGTTGCGGTGTAGACGCGGTTGGCGACGACGACGGCGGCGACTCCCAAGATCACGAAGTCCTCAGGGGCCATGGCCCTCTGCCGGCGGCTCGAGCACGCAGTTGTCGATGAGCCGGGTGGCTCCGAAACGCACCGCTACGGCCAATACGATGCCGTGGGGAGGGACCTGGGTGACGGGCCGAAGGCTCTGGGAGTCCACCGCCCGAATGTAGTCGATCTCCGCGAGACTCTCCTCGGCAATTCCGTCTTCCACCCGCTTTCGCAGCCGCTCTGCGTCGCACTCTCCCTGGTCAAAGTGGGAGCGCGCCTGGGCGAGACAGCGACCCAGCGAGCGAGCCTGCCGTCGCTCTTCCAGACTCAAGTAGGCGTTGCGTGAGCTCATCGCCAACCCGTCGCTGTCGCGGACGATCGGCATGCCGTGAATGCGGGTCGATAGGTCGAGGTCTCGGACCATGCGCCGGATGATGCAGAGCTGCTGATAGTCCTTTTCACCGAAGATCGCGACGTCCGGTTGGACCAGGTTGAACAGCTTCAAGACGATGGTCGCGACGCCGTTGAAGTGGCCAGGGCGGGAGGCGCCGCACAGCTCGGAGGCCAGGGCCCCTACCCGCAGAGCGGTCTGGAATCCATCGGGGTAGAGGGCCTCACGAACCGGAGTAAACAGCACGTCCACTCCTAGGTCACGGCACTTGTTCTGGTCGCCTACTGCGTCGCGAGGGTAGCGATCCAAGTCCTCACCGGGCCCGAACTGCAGGGGGTTCACGAAGATCGAGACGACGACCTTGTCGGCCTGAGTGCGGGCTTCGTGCATGAGGGATAGGTGACCCTCATGGAGAAAGCCCATGGTCGGGACCAAGGCGATCGACTTTCCCGCACGGTGAGTGCTCCGCGCCCACGATGCGACGGCCTGAGGACTCTCGACAACGAGCACGGCAGCAGAGTGCTGGAAGCTGTCTAGCTGGCCGACGCGTCGCTAGGACCGTAGCCACCGGCAGCGACCGCCTCTGGCGCATCGACGAGTCGGGGGCCAGGTTTCGAGCCAGTGGCTAGATTTCCGACGCCACGACGTCCGGCAGGGCGACGATGGAAGCTGTGGTCTGCGTCGGGGAAAGCGCCGGATCGTACGTCCTCGATGTAGTCGCTAACCGAGTCGCGGATGACCCGGCCCAGTTCGGCGTAGCGACGGACAAACTTGGGCTTGAAGTCCTCCTCCATGCCCAACAAGTCGTAGATAACCAGGACTTGACCGTCGCAGCCGCTGCCGGCTCCGATGCCCACAGTGGGAACGTCGAGTGCCTCGCTGACTTCCGTGGCCAGATCGGCGGGAATTCCCTCCAGGACGATGGAGTAGGCACCGGCCGCCTGGACGGCAAGGGCATCATCAAGAATGCGCTGGGCCGCCTCCTGGCTACGCCCCTGAACCTTGAAACCGCCTTGGACGTGGAAGGACTGTGGGGTCAGCCCCACGT
>CAZQTQ010000028.1:0-16546 GCA_964596025.1 uncultured Rickettsiales bacterium | reverse complement strand
CCAGCTCGATCGGCGCCGCCCTCGAGCTTGACCGCGTGGGCGCCGCCCTCCTGCACGAGGCGTCCAGCGTTGCGGACCGCCTCCTCCACACTGACATGGTAGGAGAGGAAGGGCATGTCGACGACGACGTGGGCCCGCTCCACGACCCGGCTGACCGCCGCTCCGTGGTAGGCCATCTGGTCGACCGTGACCTTCAGGGTGGTCTTCTGGCCCTGAATCACCATTCCCAGCGAGTCGCCAACGAGAATGATGTCGACACCTGCACGGTCCAGCAGACGCGCGAAGGTCGCGTCGTAGGCGGTGAGCATGGTGATCTTCTCGCCCTGCGCCTTCATACGGCGAAGGGACGGAACGGTAACTGGCTTGCCTTGAGTCATCTCGTGCCTCCGATCGAGCGGCTAGGCCTGCCCGTCGAGGTTGGTGGACGCGATTGCGTCCGGTTTGAGCGCCTCCGATGGTCAGGGGGAGCGCCTCAGTCGTCCAGGTCCTATACGGATCCCAGCGGGATGAGGTGCTTGGTCCCTCCCTTCATGGAGAGGATCTCCTTGAGGAGCCACTCCTGATCTTGCTCGTTGTTCACGAAGTCAATTCCTGAAGTCTGCACTACCAAAAGGGGCGAGCCACGGTAGTTGAAGAAGAAATCGTTGTAAAGCTCGCTCAAGTGGCTCAGGTACTCCGGCTCAATACTCTGTTCGAACTCCAGTCCGCGCTCCTTGATGCGGTCCAGCAGAATCTCGATGTCGGCCTGCAGGTAGATGACAAGATCCGGGGTTGGAAGGCGTGCATCCAGGGTCTCGTAGATTTGGTTGTAGAGCGCCAATTCCTCCCAACTGAGGTTCAGCGTAGCGAACATCCGGTCCTTGGCGAAGAGATAATCGCAGACCGTAAGCGGCTCAAACAAGCCAGGCTGCTTGAGATCCACCTGCTGCCGATAGCGGGTCAAGAGGAAGTACAGCTGGGTCTGAAAAGCGTAGCGTTCGCGGTCCTCGTAGAACTTGACGAGGAAGGGATTCTCGATCACTGGCTCAAAGACGGGGCGTCCCTCGAGTCGCTGGGCCAAGAGCTCTACGAGACTGGTCTTCCCTACCCCGATCACCCCTTCCACCGCGATGTGCTTGAATTGAGTCACCGAGGGGGTTCTACCACGGGTTTCCGGGCCTGTGAGAGCCCGGGAAGAGGGCGTTTTCGGAAGGCCCTGAGTGCCGTCTAACCGGGTCCGGCGGTGTCCCGCAATCGCAGCCAGGACCGGACACATATGGACACATCTGCGCAGTAATTTTGGTGGCCACAAGCGCTCCAAAGGCAGCTTGCAATACCCCCTGCGGGACCGGCAATCGAACTGGCACGGATCGGGAAAGAAAGGCCTGAGTCGAGGGGGCTCGCCGAGTTCCCGCCAGAACCCCAACCCGAGAGACTGCAACGATGAAGACCTACAGCAAGACCACCTTGATCGGACACGTCGGCTCCGACGTCATCCTCCGCACCACGACCAGCGGGACGCCCGTCGTCAACCTCCGAGTCGCCACCAACGAACATCGCAAAGACGGCCCGGAAGTCACGACATGGCATCGGGTCGTACTCTGGAATCACCTCGCGGAGCTCGCCAGCCGCTACCTCAAGAAGGGGGAACCCGTCTATGTGGAGGGGCGTCTGGGCCACTCGGAGTGGGTCGACACCGAGGGAGTGAAGCGGGTGACCCCTGAGGTCACGGCCCGCGATGTCGTGTTTCTTGGCGGAGGCGCGGGGCGAAGACAGGCCGCCCCGGGGTCCGAAGCCATGCCATTGGCAGCAGGCGAGGTCGGGGTCGACGGCGAAGAGATGGGCGAGGTCGAGACCCGAATCCCGTTCTAGCGGGGAGGCAACAGAGCCCACGATCGAAGAACAGAAAGGCCTTCCACCTCGATCTCAAGGGTGCTACAACCGGGACGTTGAGGTTGCGCCAAATCCGGCATTTCTCCCCAGAAGGGCTTGGATTTCGGCCACGATGCGTGACCTCCGGGTCGGAGATGCCCCAAGGCGATCGAAACGCAGTACAACTTCTCTTCCCCTTCGAGGTCGTTCGGAGGGGATCGCCCGCCTCGGCCCCTCCCCCCATTTCTGACGAGCTGCTGCTGGCGATGCACTGCGGCCTCTCCGACCTCCTGGGGGAGCCCCTCGACCTCATCCCGACACGCAATCGAAGCCGTCTCTTGAGTTGGAAGCGCCTTGGCTCAGGCCTGTTGCAGGTCCGGGTCCAGCAGCAGTTCGCCCTCGGCGGGGAGGCGGTCCTGTCGGCTCTGGCAAAGACCATAAAGAATGGGAATCCCGAGGCCGGCCGGGTCCTTCGTGCGGCCTCCCGGGGCTTCGTGCATGCCGAACCCAGGGTCCCCCACCCGAAACCGGCTCGAGCCCTGGGCCTTGTCCACGACCTCAGGGGGCACCTAGACACACAGAACCGACTCTTCTTCAGTGGGGACTTCCGAGGGCAGATCGGGTGGTCCCGAAACAACCGGGGACAGGTTCGCAGGACCATCCGACTGGGCTCCTGGCAGGCACAGCGGCGGCTGATTCGCATCCACCCGGCCCTCGATTCGGACGGTGTGCCGGGATTTGTGATCGGCTTCATCGTGTTCCACGAGATGCTGCACGCCGCGCTTGGTGCGACGATCGTGGGAGGGACGAGGCGCTTCCACACCCAGGAATTTCGAAGCCGCGAGCGAGCGCATCCCGATTACCAGCGCAGCAAGCGGTGGGTGGAGTCCCACCTGGAAGGCCTTCTCTCCTATTGACTCCCGAGACCTCTCCCATTGAGGACGAGGGGCGGTCGGCAATTCCCAGGCATCGGTTCAATGGGGCCGTCGAGAGCCCCGTGAAACGATGGAGTGTGACCTCCGTGATACGATAGGGGCCTTCCTGCGCGCCCTGTGAACCGTCGATGAGCAACGAGCCCTCTTCCCTCCCCGAACAGGTCGGCCCTTACAAGGTCGTTCGCCTCTTGGGGACTGGCTCCATGGCCTCGGTTTCCCTGGCCGAGCAGGAAGGGCCGGGCGGCTTCCGAAAGCAGGTCGCGCTCAAGGTCATCCACGAAAAATTCGCGACCGATGAGACCTTCATTAACCTGCTGATGCGCGAGGCATCCATCGGGGGCTTGGTCCGCCATCCGAACGTCGTCCAGACACTGAGCTTCGAGCAATTTGACGGCCGATACGTCCTGGTACTCGAATACGTCGACGGACAGACCGTGGCCGAAATGCTGGAACGGGCGGGAGCGCTTCCTCCCAATGTCGCCCTGGACGTTGTGCTGCAGGCCTGCCGGGCCCTCGACTACGCGCACTCCTTAGCGGACGACAACGGCGAGGCCCTCCAGATCGTCCACCGCGACCTCAAGCCTGGCAACCTCATGCGCTCGAAGCATGGGGTGGTCAAGATCATGGACTTCGGGATCGCCCGCGCAGCGGCTGCTTGGGCCGCAGTGACGGCTCAGGGGGTGATTCGCGGCACACCGTCCTACATGAGCCCCGAGCAGGTTCTCGGACACGATCTGGATGCTCGCTCCGACCTCTTCGCCGTCGGCAGCATCTTGTGCGAGTTGCTCACCGGTGAGGTGCTGTTCCAGGGCTCGTCCATGGTCAAGGTCATGGAGAAGGTGGCCAAGGTGGAGGTCGGCACTCACTTCGAAGCGGCCGAAGCGGCGCTTCAGGGGGCCAAGTCCGTCCTCAATCGGCTGATGGCCCCCCACCCCTCCGATCGATTTGCCTCTGCTCGGGAGCTCAGTGAGGCGTTCAAGAAGTTGCTGATGGGCCAAGCGAGCAAGTCCGGACCCAGCAAGACCATTACCCGAATGACTGCTCTGGACGAACTTACGGAGGCGACTGACGTCAGTCGCCTCCTCAACAGCGAAAGCGCGGTAAGATCGGGAAACGGCGGGACTCCAGAAGGAGCCGACAGACCGAGAAAGAAGAAGAAGAAGCGTCGTCGAGATCCGGAAGGGGGCGAGGCTCCCAAACGCCGGCAGAAGGCAGCAGAAGCAGAAGCAGAAGAAGAGCAGAGTTCGAGGTGGGGCGTGGCATTCGGATTCGGAGACAAGAAAGACAAGCCCTCTGGGAAGAAGGGCGCCCGGAAGCGAGCTGCTGGGGGCAGCGCGGACGGGGACCGTCCACGGCGCAAGAAGAGAGATGCTGGGGACGAGGTCGACGGCGAACGCCGGCGGCGAAAGAGACGCGCCGAAGGCGGAGACGGGGAGCGTCCGCAACGCAAGAAACGGCCAGAGGGAGACGGGGAGCAGGGCGAGCGACGGCGACGCAAGCGGCGAGATGCCGGCGAAGGGGGGGACGGGGACCGTCCGCGACGCAAACGGCGGCCAGCGGAAGGCGGCGCTGAGGGAGAGAAACCAAGAAGGCGGGAAGCCGAAGGCCGTTCAAGTGAGGGGGGACCGCGCGGTCCGAAGGGTAGGCGCAAGCTGACGCCGGAAGAGCGTGCTGCTCTGACGCCGGAACAGCGTGCTGCTCGTAAGGCGCGTCGCAAGGCCCGGTTGGAGCGGAAGAGCGGCGGTATTGCAGCCCCCGCCCAGCCAGCCGCAGAGAGCGTCCCAGTAGACGATGAGCCGGATACGATCACCGCTGGACCGACACCGCCCTCCGACGAGCAGAAACTGGACGGAGTCGCTAAGGATTTCTTCGAGACCCAGTCGCCGGACGCTGCCCCGATCGGCGTCGACGATACAGTGGCCACTATTCTCGGGGGAAGTGGCCGCCCTGGCGACGACATGCTCGATGAGATGGGCGGCTTCCAACGGCCCCCCACCGACGCAGTAGCCAAAGACGTCCTCGAAGCGCAGGGCCCGCCCGATGCCGGCAACATGGGGCGTGGGGACCCTCCGGCCGCCTTGGACGATGACAGCGAGCTTTGGGGCGAGGGAGGTGGTCTCCAGGCCAGCTCGGATTTGGTCAACGCTATGGCCGAGTCGACGGAGGCCGGGGCCCCCGCCGAGGATGCCCTTTGGGCCGGTGAGGGAGACGGGACACCCGGAGCAGGCCTCTCCGATACCTTGACTATCGACGAGCTTCGATCACCCGAAGAAGAAGCAGCGCACAAGGCCGAAGAAGAGGCCGCTGCCGCCAAGGCAGCCGAAGAGGAGGCGGCCCGCAAGGCCGAAGAAGAGGCCGCGGCCGCCAAGGCAGCCGAAGAGCAAGCGGCGCGCAAGGCCGAAGAAGAGGCCGCTGCAGCCAAGGCAGCCGAAGAAGAGGCGGCGCGCAAGGCCGAAGAAGAGGCCGCAGCTGCCAAGGCAGCCGAAGAACAAGCGGCGCGCAAGGCCGAAGAAGAGGCGGCGGCCGCCAAGGCAGCCGAAGAGGCCCTTGCGGCTGCCCTGAAAGACGCCACCGCACGAATTGACGCCGGACTGGAAGCCCGCGAGTCGATCCGAACCACGATCACTGGGGCCCTCGAAGGCCTCCCAGACAAACGCTCCTCCGGCGTCAAAGAGCATGCACAAGCCCTGAAATCAGTAGGAAAGGAGGGCCGTGGGTTCTCCGAGAAACTGAAGGAACTCCAGGAGCAGTGCAGCAACGCAGCCACTGCCGCCGAGATCGAGGCCGTGCTGCCGGCCATCTCGGAGGAAACCGCGGCCCTGCAGAAACTGCACGCCGAAGCCCGCAAGGGGGCCGATCAGCTCTCTCTTCAGCTCCAAGTCGACAAGGACGAAGAAGCAGCCCAAGAAGAGGTCGGCCGCCAGGGCCAGAAGCTCGCTGAGGAGAGCCGAGGGGCGGCGACAGAAGCCGAGGCTCACGCCCAAGCCGCGAGAGAAGCCACGGCTTCGACATCCTCCGAGGACGCCCTTGCTGCTCGCGACCGTGCCGGCAAGGCCAGTGAGACAGCCGGTGCCGCTCGGGACCAGGCCTCAGCAGGTTCTGAGCAAATCGCTGCAGCCGAATCCCTGGAGGCAGCCCGTGCGCTGCTCGACCAGGTGCGTGAATCGGCCAGCCTGGCCCGCTCCGAGGCGAGGGCAGCCAAGGAAGCGGCCGCAGAGGCCAAGGCCGCAGTAGAGCAGGAAGCCGCCGAAGCTGCAGCAAGTGAGACGAAGGCCCTGGACGAAGCCCACAAGACAGCCGACGCCGCGGCAAAGCGCGGACAGGCGGCAGCCGACCAAGCCGCAACGTCACTCAGCACCGCAGAGGCTCGGTGCGAGGGGCAGAGCGACCCCGGAGTCCAAAGCGCCCTCGCCAACCTACGCACTGCGGCCGAGGCCACGACTCAGGCAGCCGGAACGACGGCGAATCAGGCAGAGGAGGCCTTGAAGCAGGAGAGTTCCGCAGCAGCGGCCCCGCTCGCCTCTACGGCAACCGAAGCGGCCGATGCGGCCGAGAAGGCCGCCGAAGCACTCGTGGGAGCCAGTGAGGCACTCGAGGTCGCCTTGACGGCGGCAGCGGACGAGCTCAAGGCGCTCCAACTCGCCCAGGACCAGGCCCAAGAGGCGGCGAGACGTGCCGGAGATGCGCGGGCAAAGGTAGCTGAAGCGCTCGCTGCACTGCAGGAGGAGACCCAGAACTCAGCGACAACTGGGGAGGGCGTCGAAAAGGCGCTTGCCCAGGCCAAGGAGGCGGACCAAGCGGCCGAAGCCGCGCTGGCCGAGGCGACAAAGCGGGCCGAGGCGGCCAGCTTCGCCGAAACAGCAGATGCGGCGAGCACGGAGGCGGCAGCAGCAACACAAGCCGCCGAAGAGGCCGAAGCAAAGGCCGCGGGGGCAAGCGCAGCACAGACAGAAGGGCTGGCCGCAATTCAGGTGGAACTGCAGGCCCGCGCCGAGGCCGAGGCCAAGGCCCTGGCCGACGCCCAAGAGCGGGCTAGGAAGGCGTTGGCCGACGCCCAGGAGCGGGCTAGGAAGGCCGAGGAGGACGCTCAGAATGCGGCGACTCAGGCCGCGACCTTGGTCGCCACGTCCCATACGGCCTGCGCCGCGATCGGCGGCGAAGCCGTCGCTGCTGCCCTCGCTCGGGTCAAGGAACTTGCCGACAGTTGCACCGACCACGCCAGCGCGGCTGGAGCGGCCAACCAGGAGGCACGGGCAGCTACCGAAGTCGAAGTCGCCGTAGTTGCGGCCACCAAGGCCGAGCAGGCAGCCAGTCAGGCCCGTGCTGTGGAGGCCAATTGCCAGGCCGCTGCCAGAGATGCACAGACGATCGCCGACGCGGAGGTTGCCAGGACGTCCGCTGTCCAAGAGGCAATCGCTAAGAGTCAAACTGCATTTACCCGCGCACTGACGGCAGCTTCGGAGGCTGAGACTGCCGCCGGCGCAGCCGCAGCCCAGGCCGACGTTTGCAAAGCCGAGGAAGGAAAGAAGTGCGGTCCCCGAGCCGCTGCCTCGGGCAAGGCGGCACGCAAGGCGGCAGACGACGCGAAGAACCTGCACGATCAGGTCCTCGCTGCGACCGACCCTGCGGCAGCAGACGCCCTCGTCATCCGGGTCGATCAGGCCGCCACCCAAGCCGAAGCCTGTGCCAGCCAGTGCAAGGATGCCTTGGAGACCGCCAAGAAAGTCGTGGAGGCGGAAGCCCAGGAGCAAGCATCCAGGGAAACCGCGGTTCAGCGCATTGCTGCAGCCAAGGCAACAGCAGATGCCGCTGCTGGGCTCGCGCGCTCGTCCGCCGAGGGCGCCAAGACCATCGCCGAGGCAGCTCCCAACACTCCAGCAGAGGCTGCCGCACAGGCCGCACAGGCCGCCGCCGACGCGGCCGACCAGGCCAGCAAGGACATCGATGCCCTTGAGAAGCAGGGCCAAAGCGTAGACGCCGCGACCTTGGGCGGACTCGCCGACCAGGCCGAGCAGCTGGCAGGGCGGGCCGAAGAGCAGGCTACCCTCGCCACCAATGGCGAGACCGACGCCACCACTGCTCTCGGGGCAGAGCAAGAGGCGCGGGACACCGCCGGCGGCGAGTTGGAGACCCACAACGCTGGAGTCCAGACCAACCTCGCCGCCGTCGCCGAGTGTGGAAACCAAGCCAAGGAGGCAATGGAGGGCTTCTCCAACGAGACCGGGCGCAGGAGTGTCGCCGCCGTCGAGGGCTTTTTTGCCAAAGCGAAAGAAGAGGCCGAAGCGGTCGAGAAGGTCGTGGCCGAAGCCAAAGCGAATGGACACTCCAAGTCACTGGCTGAAGCCGCCCGACGAGCAGGTGAGGGCGAAAAGACCATCGAGAAGTTGCTCGCCACCGCCACCAAGGAACTCGAGAAGCTGCGGAGCGCAGTCCAGAAGGAAGCGGTAGAACAGGCCGAGCTCCAGGCCGCCCAAGAAACGGCCCAAGAAGCTGCGGAGCGCGCAAGCGCCGCTCGCGGCCGCGCGGACGCAGCCCTTGCCGCCGCAAAGGACGGTGTCGGGGATTCGAGCCACAGCGACGTACTCAAAGCGCTCAAGAAGGCTGAATCCAAGGCAGAGGCTGCGAAGAAAGCTTCCAGCGAATCGGAGACCGCGGCTCGAGCGGCCGCAGGTTCCGATGCGGCCAAGACGGCCGCAACCTTGGCCAAGAACGCGGACAAGGCAGCCACCAAGGCAGAGGGAGCCGCAGACGGGGCCGAGGAAGCTGCGCAAGAGGCGATTCGGATAGCGGCCGACGATCGTGTCTTCACCGAAGCCCACAGCCAGGCCCGCGAAGCAGAGGCCCTGGCAAATGCAGCTTCTGAGAAGGCCTCGAACCTCGCGGTCTCCGCCGAGGAAAACGCAGAGAAGGCCCCCGACTCCGACGCCGCCCAGGGTGCCGCCGAGAAGGCGGCCGTAGCGTCGGGAGAGGCCGTTCGGGCAGTTGCTCGCGCCAAGCGCCATGCGAAGAAGGCCCTAGGGGCGAAGACGCCGGACGACGCCCAACGAGAGGCCGCGGCGGCGGCCGCAGCGGCCGCTGATGCGACAAAGGCGGCCAAGGAAGTCGAGGACGCGGCCACGATCGCTCAAATGGCATCAGACGGTGCTGCTGCAGACGCGTTGGAGGCACACCAAGCCGAGCTAGCGGCACAGAAGGCACAAGAGGAGGAGAAAGCCAAAGCAGAGGCCGAAGTGAAGGCCAAGGAAGAGGCCGAGAAGAAGGCTGCGGCTGAGGCGGAAGCGGAGACCAAAGCAAAAGAAGCGGCAAGCAAGGCCGCTGAAGCCGAGGCCACCCTGGCCGACGCGAGCATTCCCCGCTTCGACCCCACCACGGAGACAGGGCGACGGAGAACGCGACGTGGACGGGGACTCATCGCTTCGGTCGACACGTCACCCGGTGCCCCCTCCACCTCTCCACCCACATCGACAGCCGACGAGAGTGCTCAGCTCTCGCCGGACGGGGCTGCTTCCGCAACCGAAGCAACCGAAGCCGGTGGCGATCTCAGCCCCCCCTCACCGGACGCCTTGCCCAAGGTCACCGTAGCGGCAGCCCCCATGGACGCCTCGGCTGCGGCCGCTGCCACTCCGGCGCCGGCTGCCGCGGCCGCGACCGAAGCCGAGGAATCCCCAGCAGCGGTGAGCCCGGCAACGCCCGCTCCTCCAGCCGAACCTGCAGAGGAAGACCTACCGCCCGAGCTCCAGGAGGAAGAGGCCCCGGCGACAACAGACGAGGCGCAACCCGCCGCTGCAGCCGCACCGGAAGCAGCGGAAGCCGAGCCAGAGCAAGCAGACCGACCCGAGGATTGGGACGAAGAATGGAATCCCTGGGAAGCCGGGGAAGAGACGACCGAGAACCAGCCGGCCGCTGACGACGACGACGACGACGACGACTTCGAGGAGGAGGAGGAAGAGAAAGTGAAAGAGACTCCCGAAGAGGAGGAGGAGGACGACAACGAGGAGGAGTGGGACCCCGACTGGGACTTTGGCGACGACGACGACGACGGGGACGACTGGACTTAGGCTCCATCCAGCTTCCGCCAGCAGGGCAGAGCCCACCCGAAAAGCCCAATCCACTGGTTCGGAGGTTGCGAGCCCTGGACCTTCGGCCACTTGATCGGCAGGATCCAAGACACAGTGTCAGGGGACGCTTGGCCGCGGACCTCATTCCGGAGTTCTTCTTGTTTACACCAGGAACCAACCGAATCGGTCGCTACCGCGTCATCAAGCCCTTGGGCGAGGGTGCAATGGCGATGGTGTACCTGGCCGAGCTAGAGAGCCTCGGGGGCTTTCGCCGAAAGGTTGCTCTGAAGGTCGTCCGGCCCGAGTACGCCCGCGACGCGAACTTCATCAAGCTCATGGGCCGAGAGGCGATGATCGGGTCCTTCCTCCAGCACCCGAACATCGTCGAGACACTGGAGTTCAATGAGGCGGACGGACGAAGCTTCCTGGCACTTGAATTCGTCGAGGGCCAGACCCTCGAGGAGTTTCTCACCAAGCTGAAGCAGCAGGGACGCGAAGGGATCCCCCTCGATGTCGGCCTACGGATGGGCATCGATATTCTTCGCGGCCTCGCCTACGCCCACGCCCTGGTGACCCCCGAAGGCGAAGAAGTGGGCATCGTCCATCGCGATCTCAAGCCCGCGAACATCATGCTGTCCAAGCACGGTGTCATCAAGATCATGGACTTTGGAATCGCCAAGGCAAAGGCTGCTGGCGCCCAGTTGACCGCGGTAGGCCAGGTGCGAGGAACCCCCATCTACATGGCCCCCGAGCAGGTTACTGGCAAGCCCCTGGACGGCCGAGCCGATCAGTTCGCGGCGGCTACGGTCATCCACGAGTTGCTGACAGCCAAGCAGTTCTTCCTCGACAAGAACCTCATCCTGATCATGCAGAAGGTGGCAAAAGCAAAGGTCGGTGAAGCCGTCGGCGAACTGGTCGCTCTGGACCCCGACTTGGGGCCGATATTCGAGAGGATGTGGGCCCGAGTGCCCAAGAACCGCTACAGCGACTGCGACGACGCAGCAAGTCAGTTGGAGGCGCTCCTGCACAGACGAAAGACCCGGAGCGCGGTTGCCGCACGAAGTCCGAAGAAGGCAACCACCCGCACCGCGAAGAAGGCCGGCACCCGTGGCAAACGCCGAGCAGCGGCGTTAGAAGCGGGGACGCCTTCCCCCCAGAGAGGAAGGCGGGCTTCAGGCGGAGCGGAGAAGGCCGGGGGCCCCGGCAAAGGGGCAGGGACGCGTCGAAAGGCAAGCGCGGCGGGCCGGGGCGCGCATCGGACCAAAGGCGCCCGAGCCGGCAAGGCCGGACGCAGCAAGGCCGCTGGGCCCAAGCGAAAGACCAAGCCTAGTGGAGTGGCCGACAAGGCGACCCGAACCCTGGCCGAGCGCTTTGGCGTGGGTGGCCGCAGGGTCGCTGAGGCGCCGGCCTCCTCCGGCGCCTCCCTGATCGAGTTTCTGATGGAGGTAGACGCCGAGCAACAGGCGGACAACCCCACCGCGTCCAACAGCATCTTCTTCGAGGACGGAGGAGTCGTCGAAGACCCCAGCGGAGCAACCGATGACGGCGAGACAACCGAAGACTGGACGCTCGAAGCATCCGTGGTGGAAGCGGCACGCGAGGCCGCCTGGGGCCGCGCCTCAACCCAACCGTCCTCGACCCAGTTGCAACCCGACGCCGGGGTCGCTGAAGCAGCAGGACTAACCGATTCTGGGGAAAGCGGGGGGGGCGGGGACGCGTTTGAACCCCCTCCCGGGGCCTACCGGACCGACCAAACAACGGCGCACATCCCAACGGTCGACGAATCTCTCCCACCGCAGCCCACCGGCGCCAGTGCAGCACGCGGGGATGCAGTTAGCACCCAGTCACAAGAAGGCTCGTCGCCAAAACCGGGCAGCTCCGCTGTCCAGTCCGAGGCCGCCCCGAAAGGCGGACGTCCTAAAGCAGGCCTGAGGGACAACACGGCCGATGATGGGGATCTCAGCCCCAACACGCTGGATGACTTTTTCTTTGCTGATTTCGAAGAAGACTAAAGCAGCACTCCTCGGGACGGTAGCCCGCCAAGCTACGCTCCTAACGCCCCGTCAATAATCCAAGTCAATCACTCCACCCGGCGAGAACTTCTTGGTGTGGCAGGAGCCGGTCGCCCTGGCTTCGGTAGTGCCGGTGGGACTGGTGAAGTCGCCGATCACCTTCAACGAGCGCCCCGGGCTCTCCTGCTCGAGCGTACTGAAGCGGAAGACGTTGCCGTCGTCCGATACGATTCCGTAACCGGTTAGCCCATCCCGAGCCACGATGAGACGTCGTCCGGAAAAGGACCAGGTCTCGGACCACGTGCCCACCGCACCAGGCCCACCCCAACCATTGCAGTTGTCGCCGTGTGTGGTGTAGGCCACTTGGTAGGTACCCGAACGGTCAATGGCCGGAGCAGGAGCCCCGTCCTGGCAGCCGTACCAGGCGAACTCAATGCCCTGGTCCGGCAGGTTGGGGTCGTCGTCCTCTCCCAGTCCCGTCAGGCAGCTCTCGCTTGACGTGCCATCAGTGTCACCCAAGAAGTTCCCGCTGACCTCCATGTAGACGGCCGAGTCAAGCCCGGGGACATCGAAGTAGCCCCGAACCAGGAAGGCCTGCTCGTTCTGGTCGAGCGACCCCCCCCAAGACCAATTGTCCCCTGAGTACTCGCCAGAAATGTCGTTGCTGAGGAGCACAAGCGTGAAGTCGTACCCTGCGAGAAAGACGGGAGGGTCTACTGACCCCGATGTGTCGTCGTCGTCGCCGGTGTCGTCGTCGCCGCCGCCACCGGTGTCGTCGTCGTCGCCGCCGGCGGCGTCGTCGTCGTCTGCCTCGGGATCGGGCTGGATATCGCCACTACCGCGGTTGATACAGGACGTGCCTAACAAGAGGCAGACACACAGACCCAGCGCCATCAGCCCACAGAGTTTCGCAGAACGGCCCCACCCACAACACATATCCAATTTCTCCCAGCCCAGCCCTACACACCCCGCAGCAAGATGCCGATCCGAACCTGTTCGGAGCTTGGCAGGGATGGCGGGGTCGGGCAAAGCCCGATGGTACGCATCCCCGTTTTGCTAGGATTCAGCTGGCTATGGGAGTCCAACTTCGAAGCAACCCGCTCACCCTCGCAGGAGTTCTGCTCCTGTTCGGGGCGGGAGCCTGCACTGCCGATGTTGCCGGCAGCCTCGATGTCGAAGGAACCGACACCCTTGTCGACGGTAACGCTGGCGGGAGCGGCAACGACGACGACGACGACGACACCGGTGGCGACGACGACGATTCGCAAGCCGGTGATGACGACACGGGGCCAGATCTCCAGGAGCTCACGGCCGTGCTCTACCTGGAAGCGACAGCGCATCAGCCCCAAGGACGGACGACCTTTGGGGAGGGCCGCTTCGCGCAGGAGCTCAGCGAAGGGGCTTTCGGCTCCCGCCCGCCGGACCAGCTCTTGGATCCGGCCCGGGGCGATGACTTCGGCTGCGACGTCGTGACCCCCGACTCGTCGGCCAGCCGGGGCAGTGACTACGCGACCTTCGACGCGGGCAGCACCCTTGAGTTCACCCCGTCGGACAACGCAACCTCCTTTGCCCTCGAACTGGATCGAGTCATCGATCAGGACATCTACTACCAGAGCGAAGCGATCAGTGGCCTGCCCCCCCTCGGCAGCTGGCTAGCTCTCACGACCAGTGGAGGACCCGACTTAGATGCGATGACCATCTCAGAAGCCCTTTGGGTGCCTTCGTCCATCGCAGTACAAGAACCCTCCCTCGACTTCGGCGAGGGTCGGCTCGAAGTACTCCCCAATCGGGGAATGTCCTTTGAATGGACGCCGCCGGGAACCCACGGCATCCACATCGGCATCGAGTTTTGGGACAACAACAGCCAGCAGTACTGGTCGGTGGAGTGCTGGGTCGAGGACAGCGGGAGCTTTGTGGTTGGCGCCGAACACCTTCAGCACATGCCGCTCGACCTAAATGGCGAGGTCTGGCTGCGCCACTACGTCACCAAAGAGCTGGAAGCGGGACCGGAGGACATACCGGTCTACAGCGTGGGCGCGTACCGGAAGCGGTGGTTCCTGATCCTGCTCGAAGAGGACGACAAGCCGGTCGACGGCTAGACGTCGACCCGGGCCTAGTTGAGACTCTCGGGCTCATCGAGTTCGTGGCCAAGCCTTCTCTTCTTGTCCCGCTTCAGCTGCTGCTTCCAGCCCGCGACCCGGGCCTTGCCGCCCCACATCTCGGCCGTCTCCTTGTCCCCCTTCCACACGTAGCATTGGCTCAGCGTGGAGTAGGCGGTCACGTCATCGGGCTCAAACTCGACGATCTTCTTGGCCGCCTCGATGGCGAGATCCAAGAAGGACGGGTCGGCCTCACGGGCCTCAAAACAAGCCCGGGCGATGCCGTGGTAGGCGTCCATGTAGGTGGGGTCGGCCTCGGCAGCCCGCTGGAACCGATCGATGGCACCCGCCCAGTCTTCTTCGGCAAAGCAATCCAACCCGTCGAAGTACAGGTCCTCTGCCTCGGCCATCCGACCCTCCACTCAAAGCCCCACACTTGAAAGCGGCCCGGGCTTGCAGGGCCTTTGGCGAGGGACCATGCTAGCAGCGGTAGGCCGTCGTATACCCAGTCTAGCCGGAGACCCCATGGCCCTTTCCGACCAAATCGCCGAGCAGATACGCGGCTGTTTCGATCCCGAAATCCCGGTCAACGTCTACGATCTCGGCCTCATCTACAACGTGGACGTACAGCTGCCCGTGGTGACGGTGCAGATGACCTTTACCTCGGAGTCCTGCCCTTCTGCTCGCGAGATCCCGATGGACATTCGGCGCAAGGTGCTGAGCCTTGATGGCATCGAAGCTGTGGACTTCGAGATCGTCTGGGAGCCAGCGTGGCACCCGCGAATGATCGCCGAGGAAGCCCGCAAGGAGTTGGGCATCGAGGACGAAGCGCTCGAGGTCTGAGGCCATTGAGCCTCACCCATTCCCCAGAACGGTCTGTGCCCCGCCAGGCGGTCCCGACGGGGCACAGTCGAATGGTGGGCGATACTGGATTTGAACCAGTGACTTCTACCGTGTGAAGGTAGCACTCTACCGCTGAGTTAATCGCCCAAAGGTCCCGCTAGGGGCAGGCAAGAGATGAGGTCAAGCCTCACCGCGCGCCTACAGAAGCTCGCTCGCCGCAAAGAAGAAAGACACCTCTTGCGCCGCGTTCTCCGGACTGTCGCTTCCATGACACGCGTTGCGCTCGATGTTCGTGCCGAAGATGGCTCGTACCGTGCCGGCCTCCGCCTCGGCGGGGTTGGTCGCTCCCATCACCGCGCGGTGGTAGTCGACTGCATTGTCCGCCTGCAGAACACTGACGAAGATCGGGCCTTCGGTCATGAAAGCCACCAGCGCGTTGTAGAAGGGTCGATCCTTGTGCACGGCGTAAAAAGCCCGCGCCATCTTCTCTGTCAGCGTCGTCCGCTTGGACGCAATGATCTTCAGGCCCTTGTCCTCGAAGTGCTGAAGAATGGCACCGGCCTTGCCTGCGGCCACTGCGTCCGGCTTCACAATGCTGAGGGTCTGCTGACTTCCCATGATTTCCATCTCCCAGTTCAGGCCGTGCGAGCCTGCTCGATGAGCCCACTCTCGGTGAGTAGTTGCTCCATCGTGCGTCCGATCTCGGCCGGCGACTCCACTACCGCGATTCCGGCCGACGACATCGCCTTCATCTTCGAAGATGCGGTGCCCTGCCCGCCTGAGACGATGGCGCCGGCGTGCCCCATGCGACGCCCCGGAGGAGCTGTCTGACCGGCGATGAAGCCCACCACCGGTTTGTCCAAATTCTGTGCGACCCAGGCAGAAGCCTCCTCCTCTGCGGATCCCCCGATCTCCCCGATCATCACGAAGCCCAGCGTGTCGTCATCCGCCGCAAAGAGCTGAATGACGTCCAGGAAGGTCGTCCCAATGATGGGGTCACCCCCAATGCCCACACAGGTGCTCTGTCCAATCCCAAGGCTCGTCAGCTGACCGACCGCCTCGTACGTCAGGGTCCCCGAGCGACTCAGAACACCGATCTTCCCCTGCCGATGGATGTGGCCCGGCATGATGCCGATCTTGCACTCCCCGGGAGTGATTACGCCGGGACAGTTGGGACCGACAAGGCGCGTATTGCTGGCCTCCAGCGCCGCCAGCACCTTGACCATGTCCGCCACGGGAATCCCCTCGGTAATGGCGATGACCAACGGAAGGTTCGCATCGATTGCCTCGAGAATGGCGTCAGCAGCAAAGGGGGGCGGTACGTAGATAACGGTGGCGTTGGCGCCGGTCGCGGCCGCAGCGTCGCGGACCGTGTCGAAGATCGGCAGCCCATGGGAACTCTGGCCTCCTCCTTTGCCCGGAGTAACCCCCCCAACCACCTTGGTTCCGTACTCGAGAGCCGTCCCGGTGTGGAAGGCACCGTGCTTTCCGGTGATGCCTTGGACCAAAAGGCGAGTGTCCTTGTTGACGAGAATCGACATGAGCTAGCCCCTCGCCGCCGCGACGGCCTGCTCGGCCCCGTCGGCCATGGAATCCGCAGATAGGATGTTCAGGCCGGACTCGCGGAGCAATCGCTTGCCCTCGTCGACGTTGGTCCCAGCCAAGCGAACGACCAACGGAACGTCCAGGCCGGAATCTTGCACGGCGGCAATCACGCCCCCTAGACTGTGCTCGTCGGTCTGCTCGTT
>CAZQTQ010000027.1:0-19338 GCA_964596025.1 uncultured Rickettsiales bacterium | reverse complement strand
GAAGGACATGAGGAGCAGGAGACGAATCCCTTGGCATTGGGGAATGCTGGCGGTCTTGGTTCTCGGAGTCGGCTGCGCCCCAAGGGGTGGAGGAGCTGGGGGAGACGGAGGGATCGCTGGCGGATCGCTCGACCAGATCTGGCTTCGCTACGCCGGCACCAGCCAGTTCCTCCAGATTAATCGCGGCAACTACTGCAGCACCTACAAGTCCTTCTACGAGGGCGCCTACGCGACCTACAGCCAGGATCTGGCGAGCGCAGAGGAGGACCTTGCCGATGGTCTCATCGACGAAGGTCAGTACAACCTGAGAATCTGCGGGGTCTATCGGGACTACTACGGCGGCTATGCAGACCTGTACTCGCTTGCAGGTACCACGACCGTCCAGAGCAGTTTCACCTTGCAGCCCTTGGGGAACGGGGATTGGGGCGACGACGACGACTCGGCTGCGCGCGGCTGGGACGAGACCCAAGATTCCTTCGAGGGAACCTATGCCGCCGGCGGGGAGGGTCCCGTAAGCGGCGACTTCGACGGGACGTTTACGGGATACCAGTACGAGCTAGGCCCAGGCTACTTGGCCGGCTACCGGAACATCCAGTGCAACGAGAGTTGGACCACAGCGTCGCTGAACACCGGCTCCATGTACGAAGACCTCTCCTACGGGTCAATCACCGGCATCTTGTCCGTGAGTGCGGTGTCTGAGACCTCCTACCGGCTGCTGCTCTCCGACGGGCAGTCCACGCTATACGACTACACTGACGAAGGACTGGCGTCAGAATCCCCGGACACGCGGACCCTCACCGTCGACGGAGCCTTCGACCTCTGCGACGTGAACGTAAGCACGACGACCGGGAGCGGGGGAGGCGATGACGACGACGACAGTGCCGACTGGGCGGCCCGGTAAGGAGAGGGGCATGAAGAGCAGAGGCAGGGTTCACCTGCATTGGGGAATGCTGGCGGTCTTGGCCCTCGGAGTCGGCTGCGGCCCGCGAGGTGGCGGAGGCGATGGAGGAGACGGTGGAATCTCGGGCGGTGCCCTCGACCAGATCTGGCTTCGTTATGATGGCACCAGCTCCTTCGTCCAGGTCAATCGCAGCAACCACTGCAACACAACCAAGTCCTGGTACGAAGACACCTACCCGACCTTCAACAATGACATTGCGGACGCTGCAGACGAGTTTTCCGCCGACGTGATTGACGAGGGCCAGTACAACCTGAGGGTCTGTGAGGCCTATCGGGAGTACTACGGCAGCTATGCCAACTTGTACTCGCTTGCAGGGGCCACGACCGTTTCCAGCGTCTTCAGCTTGGAGCCCTTGTGGGACGGGGGATCGGGAGATGACGACGACTCGGATAGCCGTGGCTGGGACGAAACCCAAGACCCCGAAGAGGGAACCTATGTCTCCGCCGGGGAGGACCCAGTCAGCGGCGACTTTGACGGGTACTTTCAGGGCAACCAGACGGCATATGGCCCGAACTACCTGAGCAACTACCGGGACATTCAGTGCAGCGAGAGCTGGACCACAGAATCACTGACCATTGGCTCGACCTACGTGGACTTCTCCTACGGTCAAGTCACCGGCATCTTGTCGGTAAGCACGGTCTCAGAGACCGCCTTTCGCCTCCTCCTGACCGACGGCCTGTACACGCTGCACGAATACGGCCTCGACGGACTGCCCACAGGAGAGGTCTCCTCGGGGGCTCTCTCCGTCGACGGCTCCTTCGAGCTCTGCGATGTATCGACGACGACCGGGGGAGTTGGAGACGACGACGACAGCGGTATGCGGTCGGACGAGTGAAGCCACCCAGCCCCTTGGCAGGTTCCGGCCGGCCCAATAGCCATCGCCCCGAACTCGGCTACCCTTGCCTGGTGCGTCACTTTCCTCTCGCTCCCCTCGCCTTCCTAGCTCTGCTCGGCCTCGTTGGCTGCACCGCTGGAGCCAGCGGTGGGTCGATCGACCACTCCGACGCGGACGAAGACGGGTTGGAGGCCTGGGAAGAGGCCGAGCTCGGCACCAACCCCGAGCAGGCCGACAGCGACTCCGACGGCCACAGCGACGGCGCTGAGAGCATGGGAAACACCGACCCGCTGGACGCCGAAGACCACCCCTATGCCGGTGGCTGGCCCATTGCGGCCTGCCGCGATGAGATCGAATCCACCGGTGATTTGGAGGGGGAGATCGTCAACGACTGGGCCCTACCCGACCAGTTCGGCGAGACCGTGCGACTTCACAGCTTTTGCGACCGAACCGTGCTGCTGGTCGGCGCTGCCTTCTGGTGAACGGGCTGCATTGAGGAGGCTCCTCACATCGCGGAACTGTACGAGACCTACCGGGACCAAGGCTTCATGGCCATCAGCCTGATCACCGGCGACCCAACCGATGAGATCCCAAGCACCGAATACCTCCAGCAGTGGGCCGACGACTACGATCAAACCTTCCCCGTCCTCTCGGACGCCGAGCCCGTCGTCCTCCGCTACACCAACCGGCCGGGCCTCTCGCTGCCAAGCACAACCCTCATCGCCCCCGGCGGTGAGGTCCTGATCGCCGACGGGGTCGTCACCGACGACGACGTCGTCGCGGCCCTCCCCTGAGTTCCTTCCCCCTGCCGGCCTCGAGTCTCTAGTTCCACCACCGTTCGTGCATGCAGCTCAAGGTGTCGGTGACCGATACCGGTAGGGAGCCCTGGAAGTAGGCCATCTCGGCCAGGCGGAAGTTGGCGTTCTCGTTCTCAGACGATCCAGACCCCCGGCCAAGCCAGAATCGGTCGCTGCCAATGACCACAGTGCCATTGCTCGACGATGCGGAGCCGTGGAGTACCAAGGTGCCGCTTCCGTCGTCCTTCCACACCTCCCAAGTGCGCTCGTTGCCGTTCTCGAGCTTGGCAAACATGAGGTAGCGCTCGGCATAGTTCAGTTCGATCGCTACGCCTGTGTTGTCGTTGTTCGTCTGCCAGTGATAGATGGACCCCCCACAGGCGCTGCAGTGCTCCAACGCCAGGCCATTGTCCCGGTGGTGGTGTTCAAGGATCGAGGCCCAGGACTCGGGAGTGGACAGGATCTCGATGGCCAAGAACATGTAGGTGTCGTTGGCCGTCGAGAACGGGGAGTCCAAGCTGGTTCGGTTGAAATTGTGACGAATTGAAGGCAGGCCGCCAAAGCCGGTCGCCTCGTAGGTGGCCGTAGTCGTCATAGTGTGCCCGTAGCTGCTCTTGTCCGAGAGGACCCCAGCCATCGACGCCCCGTCGCTGAGGCTGTAGTCCCGGGCATCCAGCCAGAACTTGAGGCTGGTGTCTGTCCCGTCGAAACAGCCAAATGAGGCCGTGGCAGTTCCCGGGTCGCTTGTCGCTGGCACCGAGTCGTCGTCGGTCGCGGTGACCTCACAAGCCCAAGCATCTCCAATAGCAGTTGCCGCAGCAGGGAGCTGCAAAGTGGAGCTCTCCGATTCCCCAGTAGAGCTGTAAGCAGGGGCTTGGCTGCCCTCAGCCCATGCAAAGGAGTAGGTAAGCGAGTCGGTGGTGTCTGGATCTACGGACTCTCCGCCCACGGCAATCGAACATTCGAGGTCCTGGTCGTAGGTGGCAAACTCGGGGTCGATGGCGACCTCAGGCGCCGACGGAGAGCTGTTCGAGATCGTCAACACGTCTGAAGGCTGGGGAGTCCCCTGGTCTGCTCCGTCGTCGGGCGTGATGGTGACGGTCACCGGTTGGCCTTTGACAAAGAGCGGGTGGTCGAGAGTCGAGCTGTCGCCACCAGCCGGGCTGCCATCCACCGACCATGCGTAGACGTAGCCCTCGGTGTCACCGGGATCGGGATCAACCCAGCCGCTGGGCACAGCGGTCAGGTCGGTCTCGGTGTAGGCAGTCGTCGGGCTGATGCTGACCGAGGCGACCTCTGGCGGGGTGTTTATGGCCTCTACCGTGTTGCTGGTAAGCGGTGCCCCAAGGGTCTCGCCGTCCCAAGGGGTCAGTACGAGGTAGATGTCGTCACCGGCATCAAAGAGGCCCCCATCCACGCTCTCTGAAGTGGAGACCGGCAGGGCTTCGACATACCAGGCGTACTGGTAGCCCTCGGTGTCATTGGTGTCCGGATCACTCCACCCACTGGGACTCGCCGTGACGGGATCGCCCTCCATCGGAGAGGCGGGCTGAATGGTCACCGACACGGCCAAAGGCGTCGTGTTGTCGACGGTCACCGTGTTGCCCGACAGCACCGTGGTCCCCGAGCCGTCTGAGTCCACCGGAGTGGCCTGACACTGCAAGGCATTGGCCTTGTTGAACGAACTGCCGGTCAAGGTAGCGGTCGTAGCGGAGTTGCTGGAGTCGACCAACCACTGATAGGTGTACGACTCGCTGTCGGAGGGGTCCGGGTCGCTCCAGCCAGTGGCTACGCACGCAAAGGGTGTCTCTTCTGTACCCGAGGTGGGATCGACGGACACTGAGGTGATCTGGGGCAGCGTGTTGGCCCCCGTGACGGTGTTCGACTGGAGGGAAGCTCCATCGCCAACCCCGTCGTTGGGCGTCACCACGACGTAGATGTCCTGCCCCTTGTCGAAATAGTCCGAGCTCAAGCTAGCGCTCCCTTGCCCCGCTACAAGAGAGCCTCCGACGTACCAGGAATAGCTAAGCGCAACCGTATCTCCGTCGGGATCCAGCTCTGCAGTGACCGCCACCACCACCGTCTGGCCCTCGACTGGGTCCGCCGGCGAAACAACGGCCTCTTCAACCCCGGGCAATGTGTTTCCAATTACAACGGAGTCCTCTACGGCATACCCATCATCGTCCCCGTCGTTCGGTGTGACCCGCGCCACCCAGGTCTGACCGCGAGCCGTGTCTGCCGCAGGAATGGTGTTGAAACCACTGTGTGCCGCCGATGGGTTCGTATCCACGAGCCAGGTAATGGCTGAGGTCACCGTGTCGTCGTCCGCGTCGCTGGTGGTCAAGGCGAGGGCCAGGTCGTCAGTCGTCTTTGGACTCTCGGGGCTCAGGCCTGCGGTTGCGGTAGGTGGCGAGTTCACAACGACAACGGAGGCAGAGGCGGTCGGCCCCTCGAGACCAGTGGAGTCATAGGCTGCGACGTACACCTCCCAGGTGTCGTCGCGGGTCGTCTCGGCAGCCCCAACGATGGTCGAATTGGCAAGATCCGTGCGGGGTGCCCCGTTCTGAAGCCAGGTTGCGTGGTAGCCGGCAAGGTCACCGTCGGGGTCAGCGGCCGGGACAATGAGCGAATAGCTGAGGTTGTCCAACGTCGTGGGGTTGGTTGGCGCAAGGCTGATCTGCACCTCACCAGGGGGGCGGGGATCAACCGGATCGGTGTCGTCGTCCCCTGAGTCGTCGTCGCCAGCATCGTCGTCGTCGCTGCTGCTGTCGTCGTCGTCGTCGTCTATGTCGCCACTGGACTCACAGCCTAGGCTCCCGAACAGGGTAAAAAGAGACAGAACGACCAGAAGCAAACGCAACGAAGACATGGACGATTCCTCCGGGACCCAAGATGTACTCTGAGTGCCGATTAGCGCAGCTTACAACTGTGGGCGATGTGCTTTGAGGCTTGCCGAGACAGCCCAGCGCCCAGCGCCCAAACGCCCTGCTCGGCTAGGCTGAACGCCTGGTTGTGGTCATGAAGCCTCTGTACAGACTTGCCCTCCTGTCACTGGGCCTCTGCCTAGGCACAGCCCTTTTTGCCTTGGTCGTCTTCCCGACTGCCCCAGGCTATTACCCCTCGCTGCGCCTCCACATCGGATCAGGCTGGGCCCTGCTCGCCCTCGGCCTTCCCGCCCTCTTCCTTCACCTCCGCCGAACCAACACCCGAGCCCGCTGGGTTCTGGTGTACGCCCTGATGGCAGCAGCGCTCGCCGTCCCATCCATGATGCCGCCAGGAATGGCACCCCCACTGGAGTTCGAAGGCTTTCAGTCCGATTCCTTTCGCGATCTCTTCTACGGCAGGAATCCGGAGACAAGCAGCCTTTGGGGTCCTCGCGCAGTCAGCGCCTTAGCACTCTTGTCCCTGGCCCTGACCCTTGTGGGCTTCCTCCCCCGGTTTGCCCGCTGGTCCGGCGTCCGGTGGAGCGGGCTGGCAGTACTAACTCTGCTGCTTTGGGCGGCCATCACAGGAATTGGCCAGGGGCAGGTCGAGAGAGCCCACCGCCTTCAAGCCATCGCCATCCACACCGGGGTTGGAGTCGTAACTCTCCTGGTAGCACTCCAGCACGCGTTCTCAGCCCTTCGCTGGACCAAAGGAAGGCCCCCCTGGGAAGCCTCGGCTCGGACCCTAGTTGCTGTCCTTGTCGCTGGAGCCTTTGTGGCCGGTATCTACTTCATGGACATGCTTCGACCGGGTGACCCCTCCGAGTCCCCTCCCGGAATGATCCTGGCGCAAACTGCGGGCTCAGAGGGACAGCGCAAGGCAGCCACGTCCAGCTCGGACACCTGGGAGCATCTGCCCCCAGAAAGCCTCAAGAGCAACACCACCTGCGGCTCGGCCGGTTGCCATCCGACCATTGCCCGCGAGTGGTTGGGCTCCCCTCACCGCTGGTCGGCTCAAAACGAATTTTACCGCAAGGCTGCAGGACGCCTCATCGAGGCGGGACGCATGGACCAGGCGCTCTTCTGTGCCAACTGCCACGACCCCGAGCGGGCCTTGAGCGGGACGCTTGCAGCTGACTACGCAACTGGCGTGCCCACACAGGGTTCAGACGGAGTCTCGTGCCTCATCTGCCACAGCATGGTGGAAGCCCATGGAACCCCTGGAAACGGGGAACCTGGCAACGGCCTGTTCACCGTCGCCGTCTCAGAGCCGATCCATTCCAACCAGGGGGACGCGTTCCGAGACGCGGTAGACCTCGACCTCAGGCGCCACTTCCGAGAGTTCGCTGTCGACGGCTTTGTCCAGGACCGCCTCTTGTGCGAGTCGTGCCACCGCACCGAACTGGGCCCAGACCACGGGCTGGCCGATCTCCATGTGGTCCAGGACCAAGTAAGTTCGTCGCGAACCCGCGGGGAAGACCAGCCTCAGTGCCAGGAATGTCACCTCCCTCGACGGGCGCAGCGCCTCGACAGCTACAGCCACTCCATGGCTGGCATCAACGCAGACCTAGCGCTCTATGCAACCGAGCCAGACCCGACCGCCCTCCCCTTGCTCGCAGCCAATTCGACCAAGGCCCGGTTCTTGGCCGGTCTCGGAGCCTACGTACCCATCGAAGACCCGAGCTGGCCAACGTCACCACCACCGGCTCCTGCAGAAGACGAGACCATCGCAAGTCCGGGCTCCCGAGCCCTGGGCTTTCGGGTCGAAACCGAGCGGTTAACCCACTCGGCCGTGGACCTAATCGCCCACACCTGGAACGCCCGAATCGGCCACGACTTCCCGTCCGGTCCCTTGGACCTCCAAGAGATCTGGCTGGAACTGCAGTTAACCGATGCAACGGGGGCGGTCCTGGTTCACTGGGGTGCACTGGCGCCAGACGGTGCCGTCACCGACCCGGCAGGCAGTCTCGGGGCCACAGAGCTCGACGGTAGCGGTTCACCCCTTACAGAACACCGCATCCTGGAACTGGCCAAGGTCGAGAACACCCAGCTGCTGCCTCGGGGCGATCCAGCAGCCGCACCCCGTGTCGACCGCTGGACAGTGCCCCTGCCTGACGGTGTCTCGTGGCCACTGCGTGTGCGGGCTCGCTGGATGTTCCGACGAGCCAACCCCGCGTTCGTCGCCTGGGCCCTGGGTGCCCACAGAAGCCCTCTGCCCGCCTGGGAATTGAATCACCAAGAGTTGTCCCTCGAGGAGCCCGACCCACCGTGAGACCAGCCGATTTTCCCCTGCGAAGCCCTGCCAACTCGGGCACAGTTCCGTCGCCGATTAACGCAGCTAACAACTGTGGGGGCTGTCCTCTAAGGCTTGCCGAGGAAGGCTAGCAGTCAACGCCTAAACGCCCTGATCGGCCGGGCTTGCCAACTGGGGACATATCCTCGCGGCAGCGGTGCGCCCCGCGCTGCACCTGCGGTAGCCTGGGAGTCGAAGCTCGGATTGGGGTCGCGGATCCGCGCAGCTTCACGGTGCAGTACAAGTGCGCTCCGCGATCGGACTCCTTCATCTCCGACATCATGGTGGACTACCCGGCCGAGACGAAAGACCACGTCCTGCAACTGCGCATTGACAAGGTCTACGAGGTCACGGGAACACTCACGACGACCGGCTCCCTGATTGGTTTGGGCGCCGACTACCTGCCCCAGTAAGTACCTCTCACCTCAGAGTCAGTCTCCACCCGACACCGCGACTCCCGGTTCGCGCTAGGCTTGCTGGCTGGAGGTGGTGGTGAAATCCGAAGCCGTGTTGGGCCTCGCCCTCGCATCGCTGCTGCTGCTCCTCGGACTGTCCGGCTGCTCGAGTGGGAACGACGACTCAGCCGGCGGCGACGACGACTCAGCCGGCGGCGACGACGACGACGCCGGGGACGACGACGACAGCGGTGGCAGTGGCACCGTCTCCCTCGAGCACCTCGAGACCTGGGAGATGGGCATCGGCACCCACCGGCCGGAGATCTTCCTGCTGGACTCCGGCGAACTGCTCCTAGTCGTGGTGGAGCACGAGACCCAGGGCGAAGTCCAGGTCACCCACAAGGGCTATCGCTTCGACAGCGAGTTCAATTCCCTGATGGACCCCTTCGTCGTGACCACCGAGACCACCGAGTACGGCCATCCAGCCGACCACCGGGCGGCGGTGATCAACGGCGAACTGGTCGTGGTCTACCAGACGCTGATCGTCGACCCCCAGGCCCCCAAGGGAGGCCCCGCCGAGAGCAGCGCGCTCAGCCAGAGCTTGCTGCTCGCTCGCTTCGACCTGCAGACCGGAGCAGAGATCGACCGCCAGCCCCTGGCGGCCCACGTGACCGACTTCTCGGTCGACAGCTTCCCCGACCACTGCCTTCTGTGGCGAATCGACCGGTTGCTGGTGAGTACGGGCAGCTACACCGAGGGGCCCGACGGCCACCACTTCCGCATCCGCGAGGTCGACCCCTTCGCCACGTACCCCGACAACGTGCTGGCGACCCACGACCTCGATGTCAGCAACCAGGGACTGCCGTCAGACATCGGAAACAGCTTCTTCCAGACACCCGATGGAGGCCTGTGGATGTTCGGAAGCACCGGTCCCCAGACGGCCCAACTCCAGGCCGCCCCGCTGGGGGACGACTTCTCACCCCAGACCGGCATCCCCTTCTACGACGAAGACATCGAGCAGAGCTTCCCCACCGGCGTGGTGCCGGACGGCGACCACATCTTCGTGGGTTCGCTCTACCGCGAGCGGGGGGGCGATCAAGGCCTCGAGCTCAACCCCTACTTCCCCCGCCTCAAGGTCCTCTCCTCCGACCTGTCGACCGTCCTGTTCGACGCGCCCGTGGGGGACGGGAGTCCCGGTTCTGCACACATCCACCCCACCATCGCCCTGGGAAAAGACCGCCTCTACTTCGCCTGGAGCCGACAGAGCGGCGACGTGGCGCCGATAGCGCCACAGGTGTTGATCGAGGTCTATTCCTTGCAGCGCTGAGGAGGAGGCTAGGCGCCGGGGGCCACCTCCAGGCCTCCCGACCGAACCGGCGACTCAGCCCGGATTTTCTGCGGGGGCCGCGCCCTCTGCGGGGGCCGCCTCGGGGGCCGCGCCCTCTGCGGGGGCCGCCTCAGGGGCCGCACCCTCTTGTTCGATCGACTGCTCCTCCTCGAAGACAGTCCACGGCTCCCACTCGTCCAAGGCAGCTTCCATCTCTGCACGCCGCTTGTTCAGAACGATTGCGCCAACCCCGGTGCCCGCTGCGGCCGCGGCGAGACCGAAGCCCAAGCCCGCGAGAATCCGGCTGCTTGCGAGCGCGGCCTCGTGTTGTTGGTTGACCTGGCTCAGCACTTCGAGTGCCGCCTCCCGGGCCTGTAGTTCCGCGTCGCTGGCGCTCGCACTGAGGATCAGGTTGCCCTCAGCAACCTTGTCCTGCCCCAGCGCCCGAGTGGTTGCGACATCGCCGTTGGCTACCGCCGCAAAGGCCAAAGCACCCAGGGCCCCGGCTCCGGTCCCCACGGCGAGACCAAGGAGCAGCTTCGGGCGAGATCCGATGCGCTTCAGGTCCACGCTGTGGGCATCCTGCCACTCCTTGTAGGCCAGCTGCACCTTTACAACCCCCTCGAGGTCCTTCCACGCCAAGGCCAAGGCGTTGTCCTGACCAGGTAGGAGCGCAATGTCGGTGCCAACCCCGCCTAAGAGCGGATGCTCCATGAAGAGACCGCCGCTTCCGCCTAAGAGGGAGGTGATGCGGAGAGTCGGGGCCAAGGGGACCCCAGTTGCGGGGTCGGTACCTCCCCCCCGAATGGGGATCGAGACCTCTCGCTCCACAAACTCACCACTGAGGCCCTCGATGAAGACCCGGACTGTCGAGCCGGCGGGCACTCCGCTCAGAGAGAGGGACGTGGGCATGATCGGGGCGAGATCAAAGGACAGAGTCTCACCGAGCTTGACCTCGACTGGGCTCTCAATCACGCCTAGCTCGTTCGTCAGACGGATCCGCCAGGAGCCTACGGTGGTCTCCAGCAGCTGAGCCGCCTCCAGCGCCTGCGGGCCCAGAGGACCGAGGAAGGTCACCTCGGCCCCCAGCTCTGCGGGCATCTGGATGCTCCCCAGACCCACCGACTCGACGGGGAAGGCATGGGTCGTGGTCTGACCGGCCGGCAGCGGCCCGAGGGTCTCTTCGGTGGACGCGATGCCCAGTCCGGTGAGCCCCACCTCCACCGGATCACTCACCGGGAGGTACTTCAGGGTGACTGCAGTCTCGCCATCGAGCTCCCCCGACCAAGAGGCGCCGCCAACCTCGACGCGGTAGTTCGCCTTCCCGCCCCCGACAAGCGCGGCGCTCAGCTCCAGGCTGCCCAAGCTCTGCAGCAGACCCTTGAGCAGGAGTTCGACAGCTGCCTCCTTGCCGCCCAGTTCCTGGTAGCGGACGTAGGCACGGGCTGCGGGGGCCAACTTGCCCCGGCACCGCTCGGCGTCTCCCAGGGCCTTGTAGGCTGCCGACTCCTCGGGAGCCCAGAACGCCCACTCGGCAGACCGAAAGCGCGCTGCAGCACATCGACTGGAGCCCAGGTGTTCTCCGACACCGATGCGAGCCGTCGCGGCCAAGGACTCTTGGACCTTGAGGGCGGGACGCTGCAACTGGGGGAAGCCGGACACGACCTGCCCCCAATCCAAGTCGCCGCCCAGATTGGACCGCAGGCGCGCCAGAGCAGCATCCACCTCGGCCCGGCCTTCCGGACCCACCTCCAGTGCTACGGCCTCCCAGGCCAAGAGCGCCAGTGGCGCCAGGTCCAGGTGTTCGTAGGCCGCAGCAGCCAGGCCATCCAGCTCGACATCGTGCTGGGACTCCGCTGCGGCTCGAGCCTGGGCGACAAAGGACAGTGCTTGAGCACCCCGGGCTTCCCCGATCGCTTCCTTGGCACCCTTCCGAGCAGAATCCTGGCTCTCGGCTCCCAGCAGCAGGGGCAAGAGGAGCAGGAGGGCGCAAATGGGCGCGACTCCGCGACGGCTTCCCAGCCGAGGCAAGAGGGGACGAGAGAGGGGGGCGCTGCGCATCAGGCGAAGCCTACCTTTCGGCGACGCCGAACGCCTAGGCCGCCGAACACAGCGCCCAGGAGCCACAGCACCGAGGGCGGTACGGCGGCCACTCGGTGCACAGAGCAAGCGCAGCCGCTCGCTTCCCAACAGTCGGGATCCGCACCCACAGCCGCCTCACTGCCGTCGCAGTCCTGGTCGACCTCGTCCGAGCAGTCCTCGGCAGCTCCCGGATAGGCCCCTTCGTCTTCGTCGTCGCAGTCCAGACAGCCCTGGACCCCATCGCCGTCGACATCCGCCGTCTCGTCGGTGGTTCCGTCGCAGTCGTTGTCGGCGCCATCACCGCACACTTCGATTTCTATCGGGCTAATCGAGAAGCCCTCGCAGGGCAAGGCGTCGTCCCCTTGGCTTTCAGTGGAACACGTATCGTCGCAGTCGCCCCCCCCCAGTAGGTTCACATCTTCCAAACACAGGTCGGGGTTGTCGCCAGATCCAGAATCATCGTCATCGCCTCCCTGGGGTTTCAAGGAGTCGTGCAGCTCGCAGACGATGTAGTTGTCGCCGTCGTTGTCCAGCTCGTCGGGGGGGACGTCCTCGTCGCAGTTGTTGTCCATCCCATCACAGACCTCTTCGGCGCCGGGGTAGGTGCGACTGCAGTTGTCGTCGCAGTCGTCCGCGACCGCCACCTCATCCGATGGACAGCCCGCGGGCCCATCGGGGTTCAACCTTTTGCTGGTGGGTTTTCCGTAGCCGTCCTGGTCCTGGTCAAGGTAGCAATACGATGCGTCTACGCCGCTGCAGTCGTTGTCGAGCCCGTCGTCGGGGACTTTGGTGGCCCCGGGATGGATGGTTTGGTTGTTGTCGTCGCAATCTCCTCCGCCGAGGACGGCATCGTTCTCGCTCACCGCGTCGTTGCCGTGGCCCGTCCAGGGGCTGCACTCCACGTAGAGGTCGCCGTCGTCGTCGGTCTCGGAAGAACCCGAGGGGGAAACCACCGAGCCTGAGCTGCAGTCGTTGTCTATGCCGTCGCAGACCTCGGCTCGGTTTGGGTGGGCGTAGCCTCCTCCGACTCCATCCCAGCAGTCGGTGTTGTCCAGGACCTGGCCACTGGGACAGCCCGTCAGGCCGTCGTCGTCCAAAATCGCGTCGCCGTAGCCGTAGGTGTCGTCGTCGGCATCGGTGTAGCAGAGCTGTCCATTGTCGCCGTTGCAGTTGCTGTCGACGCCGTCGCCGGGGACTTCGGTCGCCCCGTTGTAGATGGCGGGGTCGGTGTCGTTGCAGTCGGTCTCGTCGAGATCGCCGTCGCCATCGTCGTCGTCATCGATGCAGTCAGGTTCACCATCGCTGTCGGTATCGTCGAAGTCCTCCACGATCGAGCCGTCGCAGTCCGAATCAGTGGCATTGCAGTACTCCGTAGCACCCGGGTAGATCGCGCTGGCGCTGTCGTTGCAGTCGGTACCCACGTCGTAGGGCGCCCCCGCCGAGTCGTCTCCGAAGCCGTCGCCGTCACTGTCCAGCATGCACTCTGTAGCCGACGCCTCAGTCACTGCACCCGAGTAGATAGACGAGTCAAACGGTGCGCAGTCGCTCGCATCGGGGTCGCCATCGTCGTCGTCGTCGTCATCGGCGCAATCGGGGGTACCGTCGCCATCAAAGTCGTCGAACTCATCCACCAATGAGCCGTCGCAGTCGCTATCGACCGAATCACAGGACTCCGTGGCACCCGGGTACGCCAGCCCGTCGCCATCGTCGCAGTCATCCCCACCAACAAACCCCGTGCTTCGGTCGACAAAGGGCGCCGAATTGATGATTCCACAGAGCAGGTAGCCGTCTCCGTCCTGATCAGCCTCCCAGGTGGAATCTGCACCAGCCCAGGTCGCCTCATCACAGTCGTTGTCCTGCCCGTCGCAACTCTCGATAAGCCCAGAGTTGGTGTGGACGTCGTTGTCGTCGCAGTCGCTGTAGCAGTCGAGGCCGTCTCCATCGGAATCGAGCGGATCACAGCCTTTGAGGCGGAAGGGAGGGCTCATGGAGGTCAGGCGTCCTACCTGGGTCGGACCTCCCACCAACTGCGGCCGCTGGTAGGGGACCTCGAGCCGCAGGCGGACCCAGCGGCTCTCGTTGCTGCCGGTATCGAGGTCGTTGTTGATCTGCCAGGTGAGGGTGTGGTCGGTGCCACTGGGCGATGCGGCGAGCGGAGTACCGGCTTCGCCGATGGTGGCCGGGGTCCATTGGGCACCGTCAAGGGCGTACCAAAGAAGGACCTCAAAAGCCGGATCCGACTGGCGGTCGTAGAGGGTGATGGGAACGTTCAAGGTGGGGCCGAGAAGCGGAGCCCGCTGAGCTTCGGCCGAGGCGTAGGGTTCCTGAGCAGTCGTCGGGATGTGAAGCACCGGAGTCGTCGGTGTCTCGGGGAGACGGAAGTCCAAGCGGCTGGGAAGCCCAACCACTCGGCTGGGACCAGCCTCTACCGCCAGCGCGATGTCGTCGACGCCATCGCTATCGAAGTCGGCGATGGCGATGTCGTTGAAGGCACCGTCGGTTTCGACAAAGGGGCTGGGCCAATAGAGCCAACCGGTTTCGCCGCTGGTGTCGAACTCCCAGCCGCCAAAACCATCTGAGCCCAAATTGCGGAGCACAGACAAATCCCGTACTGCTAAGACCACCGGCAACCACGAGGTCCAGCGCGCCATCCCCATCCAGATCGATCCAATCGACAGCCCTTGCATCGAGGCCGTCGTTGTAATCCTCCCAGGCGCCCTGGAAGGTGTTCGAGCCTGTGTTTTCGTAGACCTTGACCGATGACGTGGCCCCGAACAGAAAGGAGACTGCGAAGTCGAGGTCGCCGTCGCTGTCGAAGTCACCCCAGGCGACGTCCGAGCTGTTCCCGTACTCGAAGCCGGCGAAGGCGTTGGTGAAGATCGGAACGCCGAGACCCGTGGTGCCGCTCCTCTCCCAGACGCGATCGTAGCCAGATCCGTTGGCCTCTACGTAGTCGAGGTCGCCGTCACCATCGTAGTCGGCAAACTCCACCGCAAAAGTCGGCTCCCAGTTGTCCCAGTCGACGTGGTCCGGTCCGTAGAAGTAGGAAGAGGCTGGATTACCTGCGTTGTATCCCGGATTAATGTGCAGCAGGTTGGAATCTAATGCATCAAAGCTGGCCTCAAAGAGGTCGAGGAGGCCGTCGCCATTTACGTCGACAAACTGGACAACAGAGGTAGATCGGCAGGGTCCACCGAAGGCCCCGCACAAATGGGACCAAGTATTCGTTAGGTCTCCCCCTCCGCCCACGAAGACACGGCTTGCGCCACCAAGAGCAGCCACCGCCAAATCCAGCACCCCGTCTTCATTCCAGTCTCCCCACGAGATGTCGGAGGTCGGGTAGACACTGGACGAGGTGTCTTGCCACGCAAGAGTCAAGTCGCCCCCATCGTTCTGAAAGACCTCGTCAAACTCGTAGTTGCGACCGATGGCTAGGTCCAGGTCCCCGTCTGAGTCCCAGTCACCCCATTCCACTGCCTCGGCCGATGTCGACGGTGTCGCGCGATCGTCCACCCACTTCACCTGCAGCTGGGTAGCCGCGCTATACCCCCCGCGATAGATGCGAACCGGATCGCCGATAGCAGCCACGGCCAGGTCCATGAGGCCGTCCTGATCGAAGTCGGCCAACTGAACGTCGGTGACGTCCGAGCCGAACTCAGACCAAAGGGCAAAGTCACCGCTACTACCCGTGTCGTCGTCTCCTGCGTCGTCGTCGTCTCCTGCGTCGTCGTCGTCCCCATCCTCATCGAAGTCGTAGAGTTCCAATCCACCGATTCCTACGGTGTCGTCGTCGCCCCCATCTCCAAGCCCGACCGCAAGGTCTACAAAGCCCTGAGCATCGGTGTCACCAAAAGCGAGTGCTGCCGCAAACCGTGAGTAGAAGGAAGACCAGTCTAAGTCCCAGGTCGTCGACGTCACGGCGCTGAAGACCTTGATGACGGAATCGAGGCTGGTCACCCCCAGGTCTAAGGTCCCGTTGCCATTCACGTCGCCCCAGGCAACCCCAGTAACCTCCATGGTGGTGCAGTCGACCTCGGACTGGGCAACGGTGGCCGGCCACCTCCAGATCTGGCACCCGCCGTCGACCGGATCGGCGACAGCTCCTCCAAAAACAACCTCTACAACGCCGTCGCCATCAACGTCACCAAAGGCAATCCCAGAGCTGGGATGGACCTGACCAAACTGCCAAGGGTTGCCCAGGGTGTACTCCTCAAAGGGGGTCGAGGGAGTGACATTGGCCACGTTCTGGTAGATGACGTTGCTGCCATCGAGGTCGGCTTCTCCTAAGTCCAAGTCGCCGTCACCATCCCAATCGCCCCAGGCGATGCCTGCATTCTCCGGCTGCGAAAACACACTGGAAAACACCGGCACCAAGGTCGACCCGTTGTTCTGGTAGACCTTGGTGGGCATGGAGCCGATGGTCCCGACGGCCAGATCAAGGTTCCCGTCGAAGTCGTAGTCACCCCAAGCTACGTCGACCGCTCCGTCGAAGGTCGGAGCAGTCCAAGCGACGGTGAAGAAGCTGCCCTGGTTCTTGAACACCTGGACCGCTTGGTCCAGGGGGGCCCAGGCGACAGCCAGATCCAGGTCGCCGTCCCGGTCGACGTCTCCCCAGTCCACAGCGAGGGCATCGTTCGTACAGGCGGGGGCCGTACAGCTGATTTCCACCGGTCCCAGGTAGGAGCTCGAGTCCAAGACAGCGTGGCTCGACTGACCGGCCACTTCGGGATCTTGACTGCCGCAAGCCGAGACCAGTACTGCTGCCAGAGCGCCGAAGAAAAGCCTAGGCGTGCCGTATTGGCCCATCACACCGAACCAATCCGTCGACGCCGGCGGAGGCCCAGGCTGGCAAAGGCCGCACCCAGAAGCCACAGAAGCGAGCCGGCTACGGGTTCCTCGTCGTAGACGGAGCAGGCACAGCCGCTCGCCGACCAACAATCCGGGTCGGTGATCTCAGCCCCCTCGGCGCCGTCGCAGTCCTGGTCGACCTCGTCCGAGCAGTCCTCGGCAGCTCCCGGATAGGCCCCTTCGTCTTCGTCGTCGCAGTCCAGACAGCCCTGGACCCCATCGCCGTCGACATCCGCCGTCTCGTCGGTGGTTCCGTCGCAGTCGTTGTCCAGGCCGTCGCCACAGGTCTCGACGCGGGGATTCCCCGGCTGGGGCGGTTGGGCCTCGGAGCTGGTGTCATCGCAGTCGCCATCGCAGGGGCGGACGCCATCACCATCCTCATCCGTCTCGTCGTCTGGGACAGCGAGGTCGCAGTTGTTGTCCACCCCGTCGCAGACCTCGGGGTTTCCATCAAACCGGAGGTGGTTCTCATCGTCGCAGTCGTCCTGGTCCTGGGAAAGGGTGGCCGACGAGCAAGGGTCTTGGGTGTCTTCGATGGTGACCTGCCCGCCAATGAGACCGTGACCATCTTGATCTTCGTCGGGGTAGCAGCGGGTGGCGTAGAAGCCGTCGCAGTCTTGGTCGAAACCGTCGTTTGGAAGGTCCTCTGCACCGGGGTGCACGGTGTTGTTCCCATCGTCGCAGTCACCGATTCCGAGGATGGCTGGGTCGTCGCCAATCCACTCGGAGCAGGAGCCGTCGCTGGGGCCGACATAGCCGTCGCCGTCCTCGTCGGTCTCACCCCCTGGAACACCATCTACGCAGTCGTTGTCGAGCCCGTCACAGACCTCGGTGTTTCCGGGGTACTGGTCTGCGCTGTCGTCGTCGCAGTCTAGGCCACAGGTCGTAACGCCATCCCCATCCGCATCAAAGCCCTCGTCCGTCTCGCCGTCGCAGTCGTCGTCGACGGAGTTGCACGTCTCCGAGGCCCCGGCGTGAACGGTCTCGTTGGTGTCGTCGCAGTCGGTCTCATCCGGATCGCCATCGCCGTCGTCGTCGGTGTCGGTGCAGTCGGGATTGCCGTCGCCATCGGTGTCGGTGAACTCGTCCACCGTCGACCCGTCGCAATCGCTGTCGAGGGCGTTGCAGTACTCGGGGGCGCCCGGATAGACGTCGGCGTTTTCGTCGTCGCAGTCGTCGTCGTTGAGGGCGCCGTCGTTGTCGATGTCGTCGTCGGTGCAATCAGGGTCTCCGTCTTCGTCGTAGTCGGAATACCCATCCAGCGTTGTCGCGGACCCGTTGCAATCGCTGTCGGTGGCATTGCAGTACTCGGGGGCGCCCGGATACCAGTCGTCCGCTGTATCGTTGCAATCTCCACCGGACGTGATGCCGTCCACGCCGTTGTCGACGTAGGTGTCGCAGGGGATGTAGCCATCCGAATCGGTGTCGGACTCCGAGCCGGCGCCGTCGTCGAGGGTGGCCTCGTCGCAGTCGTTGTCCAGCCCGTCGCAGACCTCGGGGTTGCCCGGGAAGCGGTTGGGATCGCTGTCGTCGCAGTCGGTACCGGCATCGTAGGGAGCCACCGCTGACACATCTCCGTATCCATCAGAGTCCGCATCCACCATGCACTCACCGGAAGCAGCGTCGGGCATGACGGCGTAGGGGAAGATGGACGGAGCCCCCTCATCGCAGTCGGAGTAACAATCGTAGCCGTCTGCGTCCGAATCCAGAGGGTCACAGACCTTCAGGCGGAAGGGCGCAGAGGTGGCGGCTATGCTGCCAAACTGGCTGGGGCCGCCCACAAAATCAGGTCGCTGGTAGGGCACCTCGACCCGCACCCGAACCGAAAAGCTCTCGTTGGTATCCGCATCCAGATCGTCGACCGCCTGCCATGTCAGGGTGTGCGAGGTGCCACCAGGCGAAGGAGAGGCAGCAAAGGGAGCTGTAGCGGGACCCAGAGTGGCCGGATTCCACTGACCTCCGCCGTTCAGCGAGTACCAGAGGAGCAGCTCGGGCGCCGAATCGGATTGCCGGTCGTAGAGGGTGACCTCGAAGTCGAGAGTCGGACCGACGATTGGGGCCAACTGAGCGGCAGCTGAAGCATACGGGTCCTGCGGACTTGGCACCGGGAGAGCCAGGACTGGAACCGTTGGCGACTCGGCTAGAAGAGCAAGCCTTCGGGACGGGAGTCCTACGACCCTTACCGGTCCCGTCTCAAAAGCAAGGGCGATGTCGTCTAAGCCGTCTGCATCGAAATCGGCCACTGCACAGTCGTTGACGGGGCCATCGAAGCTCGGCAGACCCAGGAAATGCCAGCCAGCGTTCTCGCTGTCAAAGTCCCAAGTCGTGCTGGTTCCGGCCCCCTGATTTCGATAGACGAGGACATAGCCCTCGGTCGCGTAGACCCCGCACGCCACGAGGTCCAGTGCACCGTCGCCGTCCAAATCGGCCCAGCGGACCGCGCGAGCATCCCAGGGGTCGGTGTCCTGCCAGGCAGAAGCAAAGGTCCCCCCACCGGTGTTCTCGTATACCTCGACCGCAGCGCCCGCACCCGGACCGTTGGACACTGCGAAGTCGAGATCGCCATCGCCATCGTAGTCAGCCCAGGCGACCCCAGTCGATGGCTCGCTCAAAGGCGTCTCATAGACATTGGCCCAGCCGATCGCGGTGCCATCTCCCTGCCAAACCCGGTTCTTGCCGTAGTCGTTCGCCTCTACGAAGTCCAGATAGCCGTCGCCGTTGAAGTCGCCAAAGTCCACGTCCTGCGTGCTGTCGTAGAGAGAGCCTGAGAGCTTGCCTACTTCGAAGGTTTGGAACCAGTACGACTGGGATGGATCGCCCTGGTTCTCACCCCAGTTGATGCGGACGAGGTTGGCCCCCTGGGACGAGGAGACCTT
>CAZQTQ010000026.1:0-19611 GCA_964596025.1 uncultured Rickettsiales bacterium | reverse complement strand
TTCCCGTCCGCGTCCTTCTCGCAAGCAGCCGGCGCTGCCGCAGCCGACTCGGCCTTGGCCGCGCACACCGCACAGTTCTCCGTCGTGCAGTTCCCATCCGCGTCCTTCTCACAGACCGCAGGCGCTGCCTCTTCTGCAGCCCCAGACGCCTCTTCGTCTTGGGCGCAGACGAGGCTCGGAAACAAGAGCGAAACAAGGGCAACAGCAAGGATCAGGCGGCGCATGAACAACTCCATCAGTGGGCTATGCGAACGGTAAAGGGACACAGACCACCGGTCAATGGCCGAACTCAAGCGTAGAGCCGCTTCATACGGAGCGGCCGATCGGTCCGATTTGGGGCAACGACGCCGTCGTAGAAGTCCGGGCCCAATCGCACCACTGGCTCCTCATCGGCGACTACCGAGGCCACGACGACGTGCCCCGAGCGCAGCCCGCCAAGCCAGGCCCTCGTGTCCGAGACGTAGAGCAGGTCGCCAGGCACCGCACCACCAAGCGCGTGGGCTGCAGCCGAAGACACAACTGCTCGATTGAGTTCGGCAGCCTCGCCTTGGACCCCCTCGGGCAGCGGAGGCTCGGAGTCCAAGCGGATGACAGCCCCTTGTGCCCAGGCCCCCTCGCCCTCTTGGCCCGCAGTCCCCTTGTAGGTGCGAATCGCATCCGTCACCGTGCCCCAGACCAAGCCGCGGACCTCGTCCAGGGGCCGGGGGCGGGTCAGGAGCGTCACCACCACCCCGATGACCCCGCAGGCCAAGAGCCCAAAGAAGGCCCGCATGAACTTGTACTGGTCCTTGCCCGCCAGGAAGCCAACACCGACCTCCTTGGCCGGCACGCCGTGGGCAAAGGGCGCCACCATCTGGGGCCAGATGATTGACGCAAGCAAGAGCACTGCGCCGCCCAAGAGCGTCCAGCGTGCCGCCGTTGGCGTAAACCTACGCCAGAAGACCCCGAGCAGAAGGGTGACGACCAGAGGAGGCGTCACCGCCGCCGTAAAGGCGCTGTGCGCCGAGTAGATCGACCCAAAGCTCTGAAAGACCGGCACCAAGACCACGCCAAAGAGGGTGATCCCCACCGAAGAAATCCGAGCCACCTTGAGCAGCTCACCGTCGCTGGCCGAGGGGTTTCGAGGCCGGTAGATGTCGTTGACGACGATGGCCGCTATCGCGGTGATCAAGGTGTCGACCGTCGACATCAGGGCCGCGGTCAAGGCGGCCATGACCTGACCGAAGACACCCGGCTTGGTCAGAAACTCCGCCGCAATGAAGAAGGCCTCCTTGGGTGGGATGTCCGCCGGAAGCACACCAGCCCCCACCAAAGCCTGGGCAACCCACCCGCCGGAGGCCACGACCACCGCGGCCACAGGCATCAAGATCACCAAGGTGGCCACCACTGCCTTCCGGCTGTCGTTCACCGAACGGGCAGCGAGCAGCCGCATCACCATCCCCTGATTCAGGAAGTAGAACATCGCCGTATTGGCCATGCCGTCCTGCCAGAAGATGCCGACGCTGTTGTAGGAGGGATCCTGGTTGAAGTTGGTAAAGGCCCTTCGGTGACCGCGGGGCAAGAAGTCCCAGAAGGCGTCGGGACCGCCCAAGTAGTTCATGCCCAAGACCAGCAGAACCATCCCCGTCACCAGGAGCATCACCCCCTGGAAGAGGTCGGTCATGATGACGCTGGTCTGGCCGCCAAAGGTGACGTACACGGCCGAAATCCCGGCCACGATGGCCGCAGCGCCTAGAATCGGCCAGCCCAATAGGATGTGCAGCGCCTGGCCCATCGTGAACAGATTGATGCCGACGTAGCCCACCAAGTAAATGAGGAGCAGCCAGGTGCACAGCCGCCGTGCTTCCGGCCCGAAGCGCCGCTGGAAGTACTCGGGGATCGAGACGATTCGCGAGAAATAGAGCAGTGGAAGCCACCCAAAGAGCAGCAGCGGCATCCAGAACCAATCGTTGAGGTAGGTCTGGCTGGACGCAACGCCGTAGCTGAAGGCCACCCGGCTGTACTTCACGAAGCTGTAGGAGCCGACGGTGGTGGCAATGAGCGAAAAGGCGATCAGCCACCAGGAAAAGCGCTGCCCTCCGAAGAAGAAGTCCTTGGTCCCTTTGTTGTTCCGCCCAAACCAAGTGCCAATGGCGAGCATGGCCACGAAGTAGCCCGCCATAATGCTGTAGTCCACGGGCGTGCCCAGGACCTTCTGGCGCTCCCAGCCGCCCCGGTAGGGAACCGCTGGCGCCTCGCTCATCGGCGCATACTGCAGGTAGCCCTGGACTCCGGCAAAGAGCGCGAAGCCGCCCAGCGCGAGCATCAGATTGCGCAGACCCGCGCCGGACCCACTCAGGTAGCCCTGGCGAAATCCGTAGGCCAAACCGACGGCGAAGACGAGGCCGCCGATGGCGTACTGGTAAAGAAAGGGGTCCACTCGTCGTTCCTGCGGGTGCGGGGCGGCTCAGAGCCAGCGCCGAACGCCGCGCATCATCGCACAGAGTCGCATCCGCGGGACGCCAGGCACTCGAAGGAGGCTAGAGGGAGGTGTTGGCGTCGCCGTGGGTCCACCACAAGGGAGGATCCACCTCGACCAGAGGACCCTCGCAGGAGGTGGACTCCGGCGAGTCGCCGACCACCACCACCGACGGCGCTTCCTCACAGAGTTTCTGGACGTAGTCCATACCTTCGACCTCGACGAAGCTGTTGCCGTCGAAGGTCGCGCCGCTGTCGTGGAGGAGAACGGCGTCGTTCTGGAGTCCTTGAAAGGTGTTGTTCCGCAGCAAGAAGCCGTCGGGCCAGGGATCGTCAGGGTCCTCGACTCCCGGCCAAGACCCGACGCCGTCCAGCGCCATCACCACCCCCGGAACTCCACTGAGGTAGCCCGAGTCGACCACCGTGGAGTTCTCGAGCCGGTAGCTGCCCGGCCCACGCAGGTAGAGGGCAGGGCCGGGGTGATCCCGAAGCTCGACCCCATCCAGAACCACCGCTGGGAAGCCATAGGTGTCCCAGGCAAAGACGCCGACCCCCCCGCCGCGAGCGCTGTGGATCTCCGAGGCGGAGATACTCCCTCCGGTAAGTGTCAGCCGGCCATCGAGGACGACGGCGCCGGCAAAGCCGTTGCCCTCCAGGCTGCAGTCGGTGCACGAGCCCTCGGCCGAGTACACAACAATCGCCGGCCCGACGTTGTCGGTGAAGCGCGTCCCCGTACCCGCGAAGGTGGCTCCATTTTGGACCTCAATGCCCGTGCCCCCGGCGCCCTCGACGCCCCGGGCCGTTGAGGAGATGGTGCTGTCCACCAGCTCCACATGGGTGTCGGTATCGCTGACGAGGACGGCGAGGTCGGAGTTGCTCTCCAAGATCAGGCCTTGTCCGGTAACAAGCCCGCCCTCGTACACGTCCAGGCCTCGCCCATAGCGTCCCTGGTCGTCGCCAGCGCCGTCCGCGATTCGGCTGTCGACAAAGTGGGCCTCGGCACCAGGACCCACCACCGAGGTCCCCGAAGCGACACACTGGGTAATCTCGACTCCAGTTGCCTCAATGACACCGCCGTACGACGCGATCATCCCCATCCCGCCGCCCCCGACGACGGGGTGTTCCTTTGATCCGACAATCTGGCTGTCCGACACCACGGCAGTAGAGCCCTCGGAGCCAACCCAGATCCCGATCGCCGGAGCATCGATGATCTCGAGTCCTGTCGCCTCTAGCGCTGCGCCTGCAAAGACCAACACACCCCCCACATCGGTGGTCTCCTCACTCCAAGCAATGTCTGCAATCTGCACATCATCCAGGGTCATGAGGGTCCCCGAACCCTCCCCCTGGATCGCCACGTACTTGCTGCCCGTAACCGACACTCTCTGAGCCTCTAGGAGTCCCCCCAGTTCTGCGAAGAGACCTACTCCGAGCCCAATGGGACCGCCTTGGGTGTCCTCGACGACAACATCGACCAACAGCAGGCTTCCCGCAGACGCAACATAGGCTGATGCATTGGTGTTCCTACGGAAGGTACTGTCCCGGACCTCCATACTGGCACCCAAGATCGCCGAGACCGCCTCGCCCCCGCTGCCGGGTCCAACCGCCGGAGCGTTGTCCTCGAAGAGGCTGTCGGTCACCAAGGCCACACTGCCCTCGTCCACTGCTACTAGGCCGGCCTCGCGGTTCCCGGTAACGATCAGACCGCTGCCCTCGAAGTGGCCGCCCGCCTCAACCTGGATCCCCCGTCCGAACAGGCCATCGCTCCGCCCCACCCCGTTGCGCACCGTGGAGTCAGTAAGAAGGCAGCTCGCAGCCTGGCCGCAGTACACCCCAAGTTCCTCGTTCTCATCGATGTCCAGGCGGATCCCTTCGAACGATGCCCCGTCCTGCACCTGCACCCCTCGGCCAAACGCGTCCGTATCGTCCGACCGGGTCCGTGCAATGACCGAGTCCTCGGCGTAGAGCGAGCTGCCGGCGTCCATCACCGAGAGTCCATCACTTCGGTTGTCGATGATGTGGCTGTCTCGCACCACGAGCGAGCCACCCATCTGTACGTGAACCCCTCGACCGAAGATTCCGTCGGCCAAGCTCAGGTTCTCGCGGATCTGGCTGCTCTCGAGGGTAACCGCAGTGTCGGGTCCCGCCACCAAAAGGCCCAGTCCGTTGTTCCCCTCCAGTACGACGTCGCGCAGAGTGACAGTGGGAACCCCGCTGCCCAGGGTCTGAAATACCGCAATGCCGGTGTAGTCGGCTTTGGTGACGGTGATTCCCTCGATACCGATGCGGCCCCCCAGCACCGTAATCCCAGCCTCCTCCTCGTTGTCACCGGTCACCCGCACCAACTCTGTGCACCGTCCAACGATGTCGAGACCGTCCTCGTGGCGGCGCAGGGTAACGTTCTGGTGGTAGTCACCGGCGGCGACCACCACCCGCTCCCGGAAGTCGTCGCCCACGACGTCGATTGCTGCCTGAAGGGTCTCAAAGGGGGCGTCTTCGTCGCCGTCGTTGTCGTCGGATCCGTCGGGCGAGACGTAGTAGGCGTCGTCGCTGCCGGCATTCCCCCAGGGCGCCTGCCCGCAGTCTGCAGCAACGCAGCTGCCGTCGTGATCCTGAACTTCGTCCTCGGCGCAGGGCGACTCGACGACCGGCTCTTCACCTACACAGCCCACGCTCGAGGCCGCTGCGCCTGAGACCCACAGGCCAATCAGGCAGACCCCAAACTTCCGGGCCTCGGCTCTAATTGGGGACCTCTTCATCAGAATCGAGGTCCAGGCTTCCCCGGTACACCTCCAAGAGCTCTACACCCGACGTAGCGCCGAGGTCGCCAACCTGGTCGACAACGTCCTCTCCGCCAGGGCCGGTCACCGTTGCGCTGTGCTGTACGAAGAGGGTATCCCCCAGAGGAAAGGTGGTCTCGTCAGGCAGGAAGTTGCCGGTGAAGACATTGCCGTCGCCCAAAACGACGGCCACTCCTTCGGCCAGCGCACCGACCCGGCTGTTCTCTTGGAAGGTGTTTGCCTCGAGCACCAGACGGTAGGCAGTGGGATCGGGATCACCCTCTCCAAAGGTCACGCACAGGCCGTCACCGCCGGCCACATCCTCCGCCTGACCAAAGACGAAGCCGGCCCTGGTATCGGCAAATACGCTGTTCCGAATCGTGACATCGAGCGGCTTGAGCACGAATAGGCCGCTCTCGTTGTTGTCCCGAACGTCCACTGCGTCCAGACTTCCCTCGACCGAATTCTGGAGCTGAATGCCCCGGCCCAGGGCCCCGAGAGATGCGCGGGTGCTCTGGACGGTCAAGCCCTCGAAAGCGATGCGGGTCTTGTCGACCACGACGCCCGCCCGCCGGGCCGAAGTGACGCTGCCGCCGGTGATCAAGACCTCACCCACTGGCGGCTCCCAGGTGCTTCCGCCGCCCTGGATGAGCATGCCGTAGCCCAGGGGGCTCACCTCCTCCGAATCGGTACCCTCTACGTCCACGTCCAAGAAGGTTGCCCGGGTGTCGAGGCCGGAAACCAGCAGGCCGCTGTGCAATGCGTCCTCGATACGGACCTGCTCGACAACGACGGGGTCGCCGCTGCCCGCACCATCGCGGATGATCAAACCGCGGCTCCCTCCTTGGATTGTGAGGTGGGCCACGCGAACGCCGTCCAAAGGTCCGGCGAGCACGAGACCCGGCTGGAGGCTGATGTCGTCGGGAAACCCGGGGTCTCTCGCAGCCTCGATGGCAACCAAGTTGGTCGCGTCTACGCCGCAGCCGACCAGCGAACTGTTGGAGTCTCCGAGGTCGCCAAAGAGGGTGGTGTACTTGTCGTCTGTCGTAGCCGAATAGTCGCCAGGAAAGAGAGCGAGGGTCGGGATCCCACCCTCCCGGCGGGCCCGCTGGCCCGCGCCCAGGCTCGCTAGCGGGTTCTCGTAGCTGCCGTCGCCCTCCTCATCGCTGCCGCCTCGCGAGTTGACAAAGACTGCGGTGCCAGCATCGAGTGCTCCCCAAGTGCTGGCGCAGACGCCGCCGTCGGGAATGGCATCGTCGCCTGCTTCCCCCAAGCTGCAGCCAACCCCGAGAAGCGCGGCAGCACCGATGCCGCAAAGGGAGCGGATCGAAAGGGGGAGTAGAAGACCGCGGACCATGTAGCCTCCGAGGGAGTTCTTGATTCTATCCCCTCGCTCCCTCCTTCGGGCGAAGATCCTCTGCTTTAGCCCCCACCCAAACGGGTCAGGCGGAAACGTATGTCCTCGATGAGGGAGGCACGTCCCACGGCCTCGGCCAAGCTCAGCGACAGATCCAAAATGTCGCTCGCAAGAACCACCTCCTCGGCCCCCGCTGCCTTCTCAGCCGCGAGAACCAGGAGCGACAAGATGTCTTCGTCGGCCAAGGTCTTCGAGGGCAGATCGACCAAGACCTCGAGGCTATCCTCCGCATCCGGCCAGCGGGCCTCGCTCGAGAGGTAGGCCAGGCGCAGCGCTTCGACCCCCGGGCGGTACAGGCTCTGGCCGGTCCCACCGAGGATGTCGTCCAGAGCGGACAGCCGCCGGCCTACGCTCCGGTTGCGGCTCAGGGCCAACTCGACCACCCCGAGGTTGAGCAGGGCCACAGCCACGATTCCGGGAAGGTTGCAGGCCCGAGCCAGGCTCAAGGCCCGGCTGTACTCGGTGCGGGCCTCGTTCCACAGCTTCCTTCCCCGAAACACCTCACCCAAAGAGATGCGGGAGGCAGCGGCTTCGGTGTGGTAGCCGGCCGTCTCCAGGACATCGACGGACTCCCGAATTCGGTCCTCTGCCCGCTCGAGGTGGCCGGCCTTGAGCTCCAAGTGGCCCAGCTCACGGGCTACCACCCCCCGGGTGCGGAAGTCGCCGAGCGCTTCGGCCAAGGGAAGGGCCTCTTGGAAGCACTGGTTGGCCCCGTCGGGGTCCCCCAAGGACCGTCGGGTTCGACCCAAGCGTTGCAGGTTGTCCAAGATCTGATCTTCGGCCCCGGACTCTCGGCTGACCTGGAGCGCGGCCGCAAACGAAGCGGACGCCTCCTCACGGCGCCCCTGACGATAGAGGGCATCCGCCGCGGTACTGGTGGTCCGAGCGATTGCGGCCAGATCCCCGGCGCGCTCGAACTCGGTCCGAGCCGCTGTCGCCAATTCCCAGGCCTCCTCGGTTCCACCCCGCAGGAGGGCGATGATGGCTCCCACCTCCTGCCGGCGGGCCCGGGCAATGGGGGGCAAGTCCCGGGGCTCCAAGGCACTGAGCGCTGCGGAAGCGGCGTCCAGATCGCCGGAGTTGGCTGCGCTGCGTGCGCGGCCCAGCTGGGTAATGACAGTGCGGGGGTCAGACGGCTGGTTGCCCAGCGCTGCCACCGCCCGGCCCGCATGGTCGAAGGCCTGTCGGGACCCCGCCAGATCCTGGGTCCGCAGCGACTCCGCAACGGCGAGGAACAGATTCAGAGATCCGTCGGCATCGGATGCCTCCAGACGGAGCAGCCCCGCCTCCAGAAACCACTGCTCGTCACCGCCCCACTGCGGGTCTACAAGCGCATCCGCACAGCGGAGGCAGAGATCGTCGACGTGAGGGCGTTCCACCACCGCTTGACGTGCTCCCTTCGCCAGGACGTCTGATGCAAAGGAGACCTGGCCATCCCGATCGACGGTGACGATGCCTTGGACCCGCGCCACATCGAGGGCTTCCTCGACCCGCCCAGCTTCGTCCACCGCCCCCTCGGCGAGGGCGAGCACCATGCGCTGGGGAGCAGGGGTCGGGAGGAGGGCAAGGACATCGATGAGGGCCTCCCCGACGGCCGGAATGTCGCAGGCCATGCGAAAGGCCTGAAAGCGGGCCCGAGCCAAGTCGCCCAAGGAACGCTGGGTGTCGTCGGCAATGACCTCCGTGGCGGCACCAAGGAACGCATCGGACGGAAGATCCGCGCGCGCTCCCCCGATCACCGGACTGGCGATGCGCGCCACCTCCAAGCGGGCCGACTCCACCGCTAGCTGGGGATTCCCCCGACTGTTCTCTGTCAGGGTCTGGATGAGCGGCTCCGACGGAAGCAGGTCGCCCAAGATCTCCCGAATGGCCTGGTCCGACAGGGGACCGACCTGGAGGGCCTCAAAGCCGGCAGGCAAGGGGCCCGGCTGAACCTGCCCCAGAGGCTCGTAGAGAACCAAGCGCGCTCTGCCCAAGGACCGCGCGGCCCGAACCAAGTCGGCGGCCAGGGCCCGGCCCCTCCCATCCTGTGTTCGATCGTCCATCCATACACAGGCAAGTCCCCGGCGTCCGGCAGTCGCCAGCAGGCGGTCGACCGTGGCAAAGAGGCGGACTCCAAGGTCGCGGAGGTTGTGCTCCATGGTCGGTGCAGAGGCGGGGTCGAGATACAGTTCCAAGAACTCGCGATCCTGAGGCCTCGGATGGGACCGGGCATCCAGCCAATCTCGGATCCGGTCCCGCAGTTCCTCTCCATGAAGCCGGCCCAGACCCATGAGGTTGCGGACGATCCGCGTCAGAGCCTCCATCCGCGACGCTTCCCCTTCGATGCGGACTGTCACCGGCTCGGCGAAGCCCTCCTGCTCCAGCTGAGCTTGGATCCAGCCGCACAGCCGGCTCCGGCCCACACCGGAGGGTCCCTCCACAGACAGTCCAACCGCACCTTGGATCGCCCGCCGGCAGGCATCCCAGAGTGTGCTGCGCTCCCGCTCCCGCGCGACGAGCAGAGGAATTCGAACCGCAGCAACCGCCGGACTTGGGGGGATCACCTCCATCTCGCTCCCCAGGCTGGGCGCCGCCGGAAAGGCCGACGCATCCGACGCAAACACCGCAGATTGAGTCCAAGACGCGGGGGACAAGGTCTGGGGATCGAATCCAGGAACCGAACTGCGCGCGCCCAAGAGGGCTTGCTTTACGTCGGAGGCCAACTGGAAGCGGTGGGAGGGCTTGGGCGCGAGCAAGCCGTCAACTACGGCCTGCAGCCCCGAGGGCAGTTCGCCGACCCGTGCCTTCAGTGGGGGGTATTCGCCGCGGGCCTTGGCGTGGATCAAGGGAAAGAGGCCCTGAACCTGCCAGGGCGGCTTTCCAACGACGACGGTATAGAGAAGGACGCCAAAGGCATAGAGATCCGCGACGGGATGGATGGAGGCGGTGTCGTTGCTGAACTGCTCGGGCGGCATGTATTGGGCAGTGCCGGCACCCATACGGGTGCTCTCGTACTGGCCGTGTTCCTGAAGAACCTTGGCGAGCCCAAAGTCTGTGATCTTGGGAACCAGGCCGCCCTTGAGGTCCCGTCCAAGGAGAATGTTGTCGGTCTTGATGTCCCGGTGGACCAGTCCATGCGCATGGGCGAAGCCCAATCCATCCAACACACCGAAGAGGAGGGGGCCCAGCCGCTCCCAGTCCCAGCCCTCCTTGGCGACGTCCAACAGCGTGCCGACCGAGGCGTATTCCATGATTAGCAGGGGCTGGCCCTCGGCCGAGACGGTGGCGTCGATGACTTGGACGATGTTGGGATGGCGGAGGGCACCCGCCGCCTGTAGCTCTACGGCGGCAGTTCGGGCCAGGGCAGCGTCGTCGCGCTCAGCAAAGGGTGCCTTGATGGCGACGTCGCGCTCCAAGACTCGGTCGCGCGCCCGGTAGACAGCCCCAAACCCGCCTCGGCCGATGACATGGGGATCCTCGTAGCGGACGGGGAAGGTGATCACGGCGCGATTCTCCCACGAGGCCACGCCGGCGGCCACGTCCCCAGCGCAGTGGATCGATGAGCCACCCAAGTCGATCCTCACCTTAGACATGAGGGATCGCATCGCTTATCTTTGAAGATCGTGTCTCTTGCACACCAAGCGTCAGTACCTCGAAGCAGCCGAAACGGGAGGGTTCTTCCGCGCCCGTTCTTGAAGTGGGCCGGCGGAAAGACCCAGCTTCTCGGCGAACTCGAGGCGCGAACGCCCTCGTTCGAGGGCACCTATCTCGAGCCCTTTGTCGGCGGTGGCGCCTTGTTCTTCCGGCTGAAGGCCGCCCAGAGTCGCCTCTCGGACCTGAACGCGGAACTGATTGGCTGCTACACGACGATTCGGGATGACGTCGAGGCCCTGATTGAGGCGCTGGCCGACCACCGCTACGAGAAGGAGCACTACTACCAGGTGCGGGCCCAACAACCCGATCGTCTCGATGTCGCCGGGCGCGCTGCCCGGATGATCTTCCTCAACCGGACGGGCTTCAATGGCCTCTACCGCGTCAACCGCAAAGGCGAGTTCAACGTGCCCTTCGGCCGCTACTCGCACCCGACAATCTGCGACGAAGAGAACCTGCGCGCCTGCTCCGCAGCCTTGAAGAACACGGTGCTGCAGGTGGCCGACTTCGAAGGCGTGCTGGCCAAGGCCACTCCCAGGGACTTCGTCTACTTGGACCCGCCTTACGCGCCCATCTCACGGACAGCTCGCTTCACGAGCTACGTGGCCGGCGGATTTGGCTGGGACGCCCAGGAGCGCCTCGCCGACGCGGTCTTGGACCTCCAAGAGCGCGGGGTGCCTTTCCTGCTGTCCAACTCCGACTCCCCCGCCATCCGCGACCTCTACGCCCCACTGGTGAGCGCAGGCAGTCGCATCGACATCGTGCGGGCGAGCCGCTCGGTCAATTCCAAGGCCAACCGGCGGGGCAAGGTCAACGAAGTCCTGGTGTCTTCGACCTAGAGCGGCAGCTTCTCGATCCAGGACTCGGCAATGATCCGTTCGAAGAGCGGGGCCGCCCGTTCGCCGAGCAGGCTCTCGATTCCCTCTTCGTCGCCAAGCTGAATCTGGAACAGCACGTTCCGCAGGAGCCGTCCTGCCGCGAGCGCAGAGCCGGGCGGGCTGGCATCCGCCTCGATGCGTCGGTTGCGTCTCGGGTCGTCCACGTCGTCCCAGACGGCAAAGCGCGTAGCCTTGTCGCCGTCCCGCACCGCCACCACCGGAGCGATGCCGGCTGCGGTACCGGTCGTAAAGACCGCTAGGCTACGCGCCACCTCAGTCCCCCGTCCCGTGAGATCGGCCAGGGGCACCGGACCCACCTTGACCCGGAAGCCTGCCATCTCACCCAAGCGAAGGAGGGTGTCCCGGGTCACCCCCGGCAGGATGGTGTCAGCAGAAGGACGCTCCTGCACCGAGGGCGGCGTGCGCAGGGTGATCCCCTCGGAACGTGCCTCGAGGACAAAGAAGTTGGCGCCTCCCATCTCTTCAACCAGCCCTTGCCCATCCACGAAGAGGATGTCGTCGTAGACATCGGTCCACTGCGTCTCGGGACTGACCGCAGCCTTTGCGGCATAGAGCTCCCCCATCATCTGGAGGGTTGGGGCGTAGTTGCACGCTGCCTTCACCCCTCCGGTGCCTCCGGGGAAGGCGCGAGGCTGCTCCCGCTCCACCCGCAGCACCAAATCCGCCCGGTACTTCCCGACCGGGGTGACGTAGATGGCAAAGACATAGTGGCTGGCGGGCTTGACGCCCAGAACCGGCCCCGAAGCAAAGAGGTAGGGGCGGATGTAGAGCGCGGGGGGTGTCGCCTCCCAGTTGAAGTTGGGATCATCGGGATCCAGCGGCTGGAAGCCACCCTCGAGGAGCCCGCCGCGCACGTTGGATCGGACCGCATTGCGCACGGCATCGATGTAATAGGCCTCGAAACGCTCGGGAGTCATCGGCTGACCCTGCCACCGGCTGCCGTCCATCGGCACGCCCATGCGCAAGGCGCTTGTCCACATCCGGGACGCGTTGCGACGGGGGCGGAACATGCGGGCTTCAACGGCGCCGCGGCGCATCCGGAAAAAGACCTTCCCACCTTCGAAGACCGACTGTGCGTAGTGGAGCACGCCGGCCATTCCGCTCAAAGGCAGCATCTGGCCGGGGATGGGGACCGGCTCGGTCCACTCCGGAACCCCACTGTCGGGATCCACCGCGAGCGTGCCCACGAGCAGGTAGGGACTGTCCAGGGGCTTGAAGGCCTCGGCCGAGTAGTGGTCGAGGGACGGCAGGCTCAGGCGCAACAGTTGATCGATAGGCTTTGGTAGCGGCCAGTCCTTCAACTGAAGGCACAGAGACTCCGAGACCGGGCCTTCGTACAGGACGGTGTCTCCATCGGCAATCCGCACCTGTGCCCCATCCGATGGGGGCTGCAGCAAGATCTGCAGTCCGTCCTCGCCGAGACGCAGCGTCATCGATCCTCGACCGAAAACAGGGCCGTCATGTCCCTGGTCTCTTCGGACAGCAGTTCACCCGCCGCGTTCGTCCATCGCGAAGTCCAGCAATACAGGGGGATCTCGTCGTCCTGAAATTCCACCCCGAGGCAAAATTCGAGGACATCGCCGTCTTCGGCCACGCGCTGCTCAATAGGAAAGAGGGCCTGGCTCCAGTGGGTATCGGGCGCGCTGGGGGAGGTACTCATCCAGACGCCAGGCGCCCACTCGACATCGAACCAACCCACCACTGCGGTGACCGTCCGGCCGGCAGGGACGGTCCACCGTCCACTGAGATCGTAGGCCTCGTCCCGGTTGTAGGGGTCAAAAGACGCTACTTCGGTGGGCTCATTCCACAAGAAGGAGGGGACGGATTCGACCACAACCATGCGGTTGTGTTCGGCCTGGGCAAAGGCGCTGATGTCCAAGCCTTCCCAGGGCCGGTGCCAGAACGGCAGGGGATCGTGAAAGAGGCGGCCGTCCGCGGGCTGCAGGAAGAGCTTGACCTGGGTGGGGCCCTTGCGCCCTCCTTCTTTGAGCCAGCGCTCGGTGAAGAGCCGCAGTGCCTCAAACATGGCGTCGCCAAAGGCGAAATTGCCCAAGCATTCCGAGAAGACAACATCCACCGGTTCGGGCAACTCCAGATCCGCGGCGTCCCCGATCAGCATGTGCACATCCTCGATGCCGTTGTCTTGGACCATGCGCTCGGCAAGGTGAACGATGGCGCTGGCATCAATGCCGTAGACGCGGGCGGCCCCGGCTTGCTTGGCCCAGAGGGCGAGGATGCCCGTTCCCGTGCCCACATCGGCGACCACATCGCCCGGCTTGACCAGGGCTCCGACCATATCCCGAAGCACCTCGGTTCGGGTGTCGTCCTGCAGCATCCACCGGTGGTAGGAAACGTGGACCTGGTGGCCCGGCGACTTCAGGGGCTTTCGCTTCATGGGGTCCTGGAGTCTACGCCAATAAGTACCGCCAGGCAGGTGGGTCCAGCCTCGGCTTTGTGGAACTCACCAAGGGCAACGGGAACCAAGCGATGACCACGGTCGGCGAGCTGCTCGGCGGTCGCGGGAAAGCCCGCTGCGACGAGCAAGGGGGGCGGGCCGTCTCCAGCTGCAGGCAAGATCAAGACGTTGGCGGCCAGCGCCTCGCCGGGCCCCACTTCGACCTTGTCCAGTCCTGCAAAAGGCTCGTCATCGACGAGGCCGGGAGCGATCAAGATCGTGCGGTGGTCCAGGGCAGTGACCGCCGTCTTGAGGTGCAAGGCACCCGTTACCTCCACCGGGGTAATGACCTGCCCGCAGGACCGGCCTAGCCACTCGATGGCCTCAAGCGAGGTCCGAGACGACCGACCGACGAAGACGCGGCCACCCACAGACAGAACGTCGCCGCCGTCCAGATAGAGACCCGGCGGGAAGCTCACGGGGGCCCAGTCAGCCAGTGTCTCGGCGAGGCCAGATCGCTCGCCCCTGCGGCTCATAGCGCCCGGCCGGGTGAGGTGGACTCGTCCGGCCAGCGCGACGACCAGATCTTCGACGAAGGGACAGTCGGGCTGGGCTTCATCTGTGGGCAGGACCCGGACGAACAACCCGTTTTCCCGGAGGGCCTCGGCATAGCCCGCGTGCTGGAGCCGGGCCCGCTCCACATCGATTGCTTGGCGCTCTAAGAAGGTCAGTTCGCAGCGACCGAAACTCTCGGGCACCGCCCGCAGAAAGGCCATCGGCCCTCCCGGTCGACGCACCTTCAGCTCCTCCGCCTACCGATCCGACCCGACTAGGTCGTCTCAGCCTCTGCCTTGCGAACGCAGTCCTCGGCCAATTCCACCTCGGCCTTAGTCCCGATGATGAGCCCCGTCCGCTGGTGAAGCTCGGTCACCGGCAGATCGAGAATCCGGGTGCTGCCGTTTGAGGCCGCACCGCCGGCCTGCTCGACCACAAAGGCCAGTGGACTCGCCTCGTAGAGCACGCGGAGCTTGCCCCGGGGCGATCGGCTATCGGCGGGGTAGAGGAAGACCCCGCCGTACATGAGGTTGCGGTGAAAATCCGCCACCAACGAGCCAATGTGCCGGCAGTTCACCCGCCGTCTGTCGGCGTCGTTTCGGCTGATGAGCTGCCCGACGTAATCGTGAGTCCACTTCGGCCAATAGGGCGCATTGCAGTGGTTGATGCTGAGGGTCTTGCAGGTTTGGGGCAGCCGGATGTCCTCGTGAGAGAGAACGTACTCGCCCACGCCGGGATCCAAGGTGAAGCCGTGCACTCCGTCTCCAGCGGTGTAGACAAACATCGTGGACGAGCCGTAGATGATGTAGCCGGCAGCCACCTGGTCCATGCCACTCCGCAGAGTGTCGCGACGAGTCACCTCAGGGTCGTCTGTCTTCTTGCGGTAGATCCCAAAGATCGTGCCGATGCTGACATTGGCATCGATATTGGACGAACCGTCGAGGGGGTCGTAAGCAACGATGTAGGCGCCGGCGCGATCGCTGGGGATCTCGACGACGCTCTTCAGCTCCTCGCTCATCAGGGCACAGACCAATCCGGAACTTCCGACGATTCTCTGGATGGTGTGCTCAGCGATCTCATCGAGCTTCTGCACCACCTCGCCCTGCACGTTGACCTCGCCCGTGCTGCCGAGGATCTGGACCAGCCCGGCCATATTCACCTTCGACGAAATCACCTTGCCCGCCACACCGATCTGAGTCAGCAGGGCGGACAGCTCGAACTGCGGCTCGGGACAGGTTTGCTGAGCCCGTCGAACGTGCTGGGTGAGCGTAATTCCTTCCACGGCATCCTCCAGGTTGCGCCCTCTGGGCGGCAGACGGCGAAAATACCAGGGGTCGCCGGAAGATCGAGGGCGCATCAAGTTTTGACAGGTCTGGGACCCCAGTGGTACTACTCCGCGGCCCTCTAGAGCGCCGCTTGCGGCTCTGTAGAGGGCCTCCCCCCGCCCCCGAGGTAGGACCGTGGCCAGCCGAAGTCTCCACTTGCTCCCCATCTTCGCATCGCTCTGCGCCGCTGCGCTGTGCCTCCTCCCGGGAGCCGCCGAGGCTGTCGAATTCCGGCTGGACGGCATGTACCGGGTCCGAGCCAATCTCTTCGACACCCTGAGCATGGAGCGGGAAACGGACCGAAGCGAGGGCGTCCGTACGACGCTCGACCAACGCATGTGGCTGGATGCCCACCTCCGCCTCAACGCAAACGTCCATGTTTTTGTAGAGCTGGACCTGTTTGACGGCGCCAAGTTCGGGGACAACCCAGAGACTCTGCAGGCCTTTGGACAGGTCCAAGAGAACGGGGAGCGCTTCGAGGAGCCCACGGCCCTCAGCAACTCGGTCTTACCTGGTACCGACTACCGCGAGTCGCTCTTCCTGCGCAGGGCTTGGGCCGAGCTCTACACCCCCTATGTGGACTTCAAGGTGGGCCGCATGGGCAGCCACTGGGGCATGGGCTTGGTGGCAAACGACGGCGACTGCGACACGTGCGATTACGGCGACACCGTCGATCGCATCATGGTCAGCACGAGCCTGCTCGACCCCGTCCGCATCAACTTCGCAATCGACACTCGGGCCGAGGGCTTTATCAACCGCGAAGACGACACCCACAGCTTCCTGCTCAGCGGCGGCTACCTGAGCGAGGTGCATCGCGTCGGCGCCTACCTACGCTGGACGCGTCAGCCGATCAACAGCATCAACGTCATCCACGCCGACCTCTGGGGCGCAACCAAGCTCGGGCCCTTGTCCCTGGAGTTGGAGGCAGCGCTCTTGTGGGCCGAAGCCTCGAACACCGAGATTGGGATCGAGGAGCTGAAGGTCCTGGCTGGCGGCGGTGCCCTCCGGGCCGGACTGGACATCCACCCCTTTGACGTCGACTTCGAGGTGGGCCTCGCCAGCGGCGACAGCAACAACAGCGACAATGAGTGGCACACCTTCCGCTTTGACCGCGACCACGATGTGGCGCTGCTGATGTTCGAACAGCCCCTGCCGATCTACGCCGTCGGCGACGCGGCCGACGCCGACAATCAGAACGAGGACTTCGCAGGGATGATCACCGGGGAAGGCGTAAGCAACGCCTTCTACGTGCGGCCTGCCGTCCACTTCGACATCCTGGACAACCTCAAGGCAGGCCTGTCCCTCACCGCGTCGACGCCTCTGGTGAAAGAGGCCTTCGACGGAGCCCCCGAGGGCTACGGTGCCGAGATCGACGTCGACGCCACCTGGACGCTCTACAGCCACTTCGAGCTGGGCGGACGGGCGGGCATCCTTTTCCCGGGCCCGGTCTACGGTGAGGGCCGAGCCGTGGTCTTTGGCGGGGAACTGCGGGCCCTGGTCCACTTCTAGGGGGCCCCGTCCCTCGGATGGCGGCTCCCCGTCCCTCGGATGGCGGCTAATGGCGAAGCCACCCCTCCCATTCCACAAGATGGACGGCTGCGGCAACGACTTTGTCGTGGTCTACGCGCGGGACTTGCCCACCGACTTTGGAGCCCAAGAGGCAGAGGCTCTCTGCGATCGGCAGGTCGGCGTCGGCGCCCGTGAAGGACACCCCGATATTGGCGCTGACGGCGTACTCGTCGTTGGCGGGGGCCCCGAGACCGCCGCGGGGGAGATGCGGGTGTGGAACGCGGACGGCTCCCGGGCTGAGATGTGCGGTAATGGGCTGCGCTGCGTCGTCCGGCGCCTGGACGAAGACGGGGCCTGGCCCGCGGACGGAGAAGGGGCGATCCAAGTGGGCGCCCAGCTCCACCGTTGCTGGAGGGTCGGAGCGGAAATTGCGACCGAGTTGGGGCGGGTTCGCTTCGGAGCGTCCCTCCGCATCGAAACCCCCGAAGGCACGGCCTGCGGTCAGGTGGTCGACGTCGGAAACCCCCACTTCGTCGTCCTCGCCGCCTCCCAGGAGAACACCCTTCCCGATCTTCTTGACTGGGCCCCTTCGGTCGAAGTCGCCCCCGCCTTCCCACACCGCACCAACGTCGAGTGGGTGGAGGGAGCTGGACCTCACCTGGTGCGGGTCCGGGTCTGGGAGCGCGGGGTCGGCGAGACCCAAGCCTGCGGCAGCGGGGCTTTGGCGGCAGCCGTGGTCGCTGCCAAAGCGGGGCTGGTCACCGGCCCGAAAATCGACGTAGACCTTCCAGGCGGCTCGTTGCGGGTATCCTTGCCCCCAACCGACGGGGACTGCGTCACGCTAACTGGTCCGGCCTCAAGCCGATGGAGCAGCACATGGAAGTGGCTAGGATAAAGCTGGGTGGAGTGCTGACGGCACTGGTGACGCCGATGCAAGGCGGCGCGATCGACGAGGGTGGCCTTCGCAACCTCGTCAAGGCCCAACTGGACGGCGGAGTCTCCGGCCTGGTGGTCTGCGGATCCACCGGCGAAGGCGCCACGCTGACGAGCGAAGAGCAGAGCTACGCGGTCTTCATTGTCAGCGAAGCTGTGGGCGGCCAGGTGCCGGTCCTCGCCGGAATCGGGTCGCGAGCCACCCACGAGGCCATCGCCACCGCCGAAGCCGCCGCCAGCTCGGGAGCCGACGGCCTGTTGGTGCTTACCCCGCCCTACAACAAGCCCACCCAAGGCGGTCTCGAGGCGCACTTCCACGCCGTAGCCGAGAACGTCCCGCTTCCCATCTGCCTCTACAACGTGCCCAGCCGCACGGCCATCGACCTACAGCCCGAAACCGTGGCCCACCTGGCCCGCCACCCGCGGATTATCGCGATCAAGGAAGCCACGGGATCACTGGACCGGGCGGCGACCATCCGTCGCCTCTGCGGGCCGGACTTTGTCCTGCTCTCGGGGGACGACTTCACCTGGCTGCCCTTTATGGCCGTGGGTGGAGACGGCTGCATCTCGGTCCTCAGCAACTTGGTACCTGCCCGCATGGTCGGCCTCCTCGCTGCCATGGAGTGCGGCGACTGGGACCACGCGCGCACCATCTTTCAAGGGCTCCTTCCCCTGGCCAACGCCCTCTTTGTCGAGTCCAGCCCCATCCCCGTCAAGACGGCGGCAGCCTGGATGGGGCTAATTCCCAGCGACGAACTGCGTCTGCCGCTGACTCCCCTTCGGAAGGCGGCGCGAGGCGCGCTGGAAGAGGCCCTGGGCGGCGCCCGCATCGACTTTCAGTCCAGGCGCGGCGCTCCGTCGTCCTTGGGGCCGGGCCACGTCCCACCGCGGGAGGACCGGGAGGCCCAGACCGTGGAGCTGGACCAAGCGCCAGACCAGGACGACGGATGAGCTCCGGCCTCTACCTTTCCGGCGACGGCCGCATGGGCTCGCTGCTCTCCGAGCTGCTGGACGCGGGCGACACCGCGGCCCGCGGGCTGCGGCGGGTGGAGTCTCTGAGCACCGCAGCGGTCGTGATCGACTACAGCCACCCCGACTGGACCGGTCCTCTATTGGACCAACTCCTAGACCAGCCTCGCCCCCTGGTGTTGGGAACAACCGGTCTGACCGCCAAACACGAGGCAAAGATCGACCGTCTTGCCCAGTCCGTTCCAGTGATCGCGGCAGCCAACACCGGGACAGGGATCAACGTTCTAAGGGGGCTGGTCGAAGCGGCTGCAAGCGCTCTTGGCAGCAGTTGGGACATCGAAATTGTCGAAATGCACCACAAGGACAAGGTCGATGCACCGTCCGGCACTGCCTGGATGCTCCTGGAGGCAGCTGCCTCCGCGACCGGCTCGCATGCTGGGACGGAACGGAGCCGGGCCGTGGCCAGTCGCCTCGGCGAGACCGGGGCCCGGCCGGCGGGCTCGATTGGCATCCAGTCGGTACGGGGCGGCGACGTCGTAGGCGAACACACTGTCTATCTCGTCGGCCCTGGTGAACGAATCGAGCTTGCGCACCGCGCCTGGGACCGCGAGACCTTTGCCCGGGGTGGGCTCCGCTCCGCACGCTGGCTGCTTGAGGAAGGGCGGACGCCAGGCCGCTACGCGATGGCGGATGTCCTCGGTCTTGGCTCTTCCTAGAAAACGCAGCTGCGGGGGCGACGGAC
>CAZQTQ010000025.1:0-19842 GCA_964596025.1 uncultured Rickettsiales bacterium | reverse complement strand
GAGATCTGCGACGACGGCATCGACAACGACGGGGACGGCAATACCGATTGCAACGACCCATCCTGTGCCTTCCTGTACCCCGTTTGTACGTCCGAGAATTGCTCTGACGGCATCGACAATGACTCCGACACCTTCGTCGACTGTCTGGACGTGCAGTGTGTGTCCGCCCCCTACTGTTTGGGCGAGGATTGCAGCGACGGCATCGACAACGACGGCGACGGCTACATCGACTGCGCCGACGACTCCATCAACGATCCAACCGATCCCGACTGCGACACCGACGTCGCCTGCACCACGGAAGACTGCACCAACTCCATCGACGACGACGGCGACGGCTACGTGGACTGCGTTGATGCGGACTGTGCCGCTGAGCCTACGTGTGGCATCGAGATCTGCGACAACTCGGTCGACGACAACGGCGATGGCCTTATCGATTGCGGTGACCCCACCTGCGTGGCGACGGTCCCTTCGTGCACGCCTGAGGACTGCTCCAACACCCTCGACGAAAACGGCGATGGTCTTATCGACTGTGCCGATCCCACCTGCGTTGGTGATCCTGCTTGCGGGACCGAAGACTGCAGCAACGGCCTCGACGACGACGCCGACGGTTGGATCGACTGCAACGATCCGGTCTGTTACTCCGACATAGCTTGTGCCCAGAGTGGCGAGATCTGCGGCAATGGCCTCGACGACGACGGCGACAACCTAGCCGACTGCGCGGACTCCGAGTGCCTCTCCGAGCCGTCCTGTAACCCCGAGGTCTGCGACAACACCCTCGACGACGACGGCGACGGCTACGTCGATTGCTTCGACACCGACTGTGTGGCTTCGCTCCTCTGCCAGGTCGAGGACTGCACCGACACCGTCGACAACGACGGCGACGGCTTTGTCGACTGCGTTGACACGGACTGCCTGACGGAGACCACCTGCTACACCGAGATCTGCGACAACAGCATTGACGACGATCTCGACAATGCGATCGACTGCGCAGACAGCGACTGCGCCCTCTTGGCCCTGTGTACTACCGAGATCTGCGACAACGGCATCGACGAGGACGGCGACGGCTACATCGACTGCCTCGACAGCGATTGCGGCTTCGATGCGAACTGCAACAACGAGGTTTGCGACGATGGCATCGACAACGACGCCGACACCCTTATCGACTGCCTCGACACCGACAACTGTGGCCTCTTCACCGACTGCGTGGCTGAAGTCTGCACCGACACCATCGACAACGACAGCGACAACTTGGTCGACTGCTTGGACTCCGAATGTGCCACTGATCCCGCTTGTGTCCTGGAGATCTGCGACAACACACTCGACGACGATGCCGACGGGGACTTCGATTGCGACGATTCCGAGTGCCTGACAGAGACCGCCTGTCTTATCGAGGACTGCACCAACAACGCCGACGACGATCTCGACGGGATGATCGACTGCATCGACACCGACTGCTCTGCGGCCCCGAACTGCCAGCCGGAGATCTGCGACAACACGATTGATGACAATGCCAATGGAATCATCGACTGCGCAGATCCCGACTGCGTCGCTGAACTCAGCTGCCAAGTTGAGGACTGCACCAACACCGTCGACGACAACGGCAACGGCGACATCGACTGCGACGACGCGGACTGCACCTTTGACGTGAACTGCAGCGGCGAAGACTGCGACGACACCATCGACAACGACGCCGACACCTTTATCGACTGCGACGACACCGACTGCACGGGGGCGCCGGTCTGCGTCATCGAGATCTGTGGAAACAGCGTGGACGACGATGCCGACGGCCTCATCGACTGCGCCGACACCGAGTGCGTGGCTGAGCTTGCCTGCCAGCCCGAGGACTGTACGAACGGCCAGGATGACGATGGGGACGGCTTCATCGACTGTACTGACACCGAGTGCACCCAGGAAGTCGTGTGCATCACCGAGATCTGCGACAACGGCATCGACGACAACAACGACACCAAGATCGACTGCCAAGATGCTGACTGCGAGTTTGCGCTCGTGTGCACTGGCGAGGACTGCACCGACACGATCGACAACGACAACGACGGCGACACGGATTGCGACGACAGCGACTGCGCTCTGTACGGTGGCTGCATTCCTGAGGTCTGCGGCAACTTCACCGACGACGACGGCGACAGCCTCGTCGACTGCGCCGACCCCGACTGCGCGTCCGAGATCGAGTGCACTGTCGAGGTCTGTGACAACAACTTCGACGACAACGGAAACAACCTCATCGACTGCCTAGATGTCGACGACTGCGCTCAAGATCCGGCCTGCATCGGCGAGATCTGCGACGACGGCATCGACAACGACGCGGACTCCAAGATCGACTGCGACGATACCGACTGCGAGTTCGATGCCCTCTGCGCCGCGGAGGACTGCACCGACGGGATCGACAACGACCTCAACGGCGACATCGACTGCGATGACGCCTTCTGCGAGGTGTACACCGGTTGCATCGATGAGCTCTGTGACAACTCTTTCGACGACGATCAGGACAGCCTCGTGGACTGCGCCGACCCCGAATGCTCCACTGAGCTCGTCTGTGCCGAGGAGATCTGCGACAACAGCGTCGACGACAACGCCAACGGCTTCGTCGACTGCGTGGATCCTGGCTGCCTCAACTCGCCCGAGTGCGCGGGGGAGATCTGCGACAACAGCATTGACGACAACAGCAACTCGCTGATCGACTGCGACGACCCGGGCTGCGTAGGCGAGCCCTACTGCTGGACCGGCACCCCCGAGATCTGCGACGACGGCATCGACAACGACGGCGACAACAAGATCGACTGTGCGGACGACGACTGCTCTACCGTTCTCGCTTGCATCGAGGAGGTCTGCGACAACAACATCGACGACAACGGCAACGGTCTTCTCGACTGCCTAGATGGCGACTGCGCCACCTTCGCCCTGTGCGCGCCCGAGGAATGCACCAACGGGATCGACGACAACGGCGACGGCTACGTCGACTGCGACGACGAGGACTGCGAGTACACCCTCGACTGCATCTCTGAGAACTGCACCAACGGCATCGACGACGACAGCAACGGCGACATCGACTGCGACGACGCCGCCTGCGTGGGCTTCACCCTGTGCCTCAGCGAGATCTGCGACAGCGGCTTTGACGATGACAACGACGGGTTGGCCGACTGCGCAGATCCCGACTGCTTTGCCGCCCCGATGTGCCAGCCCGAGATCTGCAACGACCAGACGGACAACGACGACGACGGTCTGATCGATTGCGCCGACGCCGACTGCGATGCCGAGACCGTCTGCCTGCCTGAGATCTGCAACAACAGCGTCGACGACAACTTCGACGGCTTCCTTGACTGTGATGACCTCGACTGCACCTACGACAGCAGCTGCATTGCCGAGGACTGTCAGGACTCCGTCGACAACAACAGCGACACCCTCATCGACTGCCTCGATCCACTCTGCGCGGGCTTCCCGGGCTGTGTCGTCGAGATCTGCGGCAACGGCTTGGACGACGACAACGACTCGCTGGTCGACTGTGCCGATTCCGAGTGCGGGGCCGAGCCTGCCTGCCAGACGGAGCTCTGTGACAACGAGATCGACGACGACGCCGATGGCCTCATCGATTGCCTCGACGGCGACTGTGCGACCAATCCGATTTGCGTGATCGAAATTTGCTACGACAACGTCGACAACAACAACAACGGAGACCTCGACTGCGACGACGACGACTGCGAATTCGATCTCACCTGTACCGGTGAGGATTGCGAAGACGGGATCGACAACGACCTCAACGGCGACATCGACTGCGCCGACGCCGACTGCGCCACCTTCCCCGATTGCTTGGTCGAGGTCTGTGACGACTCCATCGACAACGACGGCGACAACCTCATCGACTGCGTCGATGTCGTTGATTGCTCCACTGCGCTCTACTGTCAGCCCGAGATCTGCGACAACGGCATCGACGACGATGGAGACGGCAAGCTGGACTGCGTCGACGACGAGTGCCTGGCCGATCCTGAGTGCAACGCGGAGATCTGCGACAACGGCATCGATGACGACGGTGATACCGAGATCGACTGCGATGACGAAGCTTGTCTTGGCGATCCGTCGTGCACGTTTAGCGGCGGCGAGGATTGCGACAACAGCCTGGACGATGACAACGACGGACTGATCGACTGCGCCGATACGGACTGCAGCACAGAGCCCGAGTGCGTCGACGAGGTGTGCGACGACGGCCTAGACAACGACCTGGACGGGCTGATCGACTGCCTAGACACCGAGTGTCAAGCTGAGGTCGTCTGCGCCGGCGAGGTCTGCGACAACCTGCTCGACGACAACGCCAACGGTGATCTGGACTGCGACGACTCCGAGTGCACCTTCGATCCGCTGTGCGTCTCCGAGATCTGCGACGACACCATCGACAACGACAACAACAACCTCGCCGATTGCGATGACACCTTCTCCTGCGAGGCGTTCCCCGCTTGCGTCTCTGAGATCTGCGACAACCTCTTCGACGACGACGGCGACGGCTACGCCGACTGCGCTGACTCCGAGTGCGCCTCTGCTACCAGCTGCCAGCCCGAGATCTGCGACGACACCATCGACAACGACGGCGATGGCCTCATCGATTGCGCCGATGACGACTGCACGGCCGATGCGGCCTGCGTGGGCGAGATCTGCTCCAATGGCATCGACGACGACGGCGACACCTTGGTCGACTGTGACGATCCGGCCTGTCTCGGGGACATTGCCTGCAACTTGACTGGTGAGGTCTGCGACAACGAGACGGACGACGACAGCGACGGCCTCGTGGACTGCACCGATCCGGATTGCTCCGCCGAGATCATTTGCCAGCCCGAGAACTGCGTCAACGAGATTGACGACAACGCCAATGGCCTCATCGACTGCGTCGACCCCGATTGCGCCCAAGACACGGTCTGCATCATCGAGGATTGCGACAACCTCATCGACGACAACAACGACACGCTGGTCGACTGCGATGACCCGGACTGTGAGTTCAGTGCCTACTGTGCGGGTGCGGGCGAGATCTGCGGCAACTTCATCGACGACGACAACGACGGCGATTTCGACTGTGAGGACACCGAGTGCCAGTCCTTCCCGGCCTGCCTGGTCGAGGACTGCGCCGACGGCATTGACAACGACGGCGACGGCTACGAGGACTGCGTCGACTTGGACTGCCAGAACGATCCGATCTGTATCGCAGAGGACTGCACCGATGGGCTCGACAACGACGGCGACGCCGCGGTGGACTGCGACGACTCAGAGTGCACGTCTCAGTCGGTCTGTTTGACTGAGGACTGCGGAAATGGCTTGGATGACGACGGAGACGCGGCGGTCGATTGCGCGGACCCAGACTGCGTGACGGAGCCGATCTGCATCGCTGAGGTCTGCGACGACGGTGTGGACAACGACAGCGATGGGCTTGTCGACTGTGCCGACGGCGAATGCAGCTCGGCTGCCTCTTGCCTCACCGAGGACTGCGACGACGGCATCGACAACGATGCCAACGGCGACACCGATTGTGACGACGTTGCCTGTGTCGGCAGCATGGAATGCTCCCAGTCCGGGGGCGAGATCTGCAACAACTCCATCGACGACGACAGCGACGGCTACATCGACTGCACCGACCCCGACTGCCTCAACGACTCGGCTTGCGTCAGCGAGGTCTGCGACGACGGCTTCGACAACGACAACGACGGCGATGTCGACTGTGCCGACGGCGACTGCTACAGCGCACCCGCCTGTCTGGCTGAGGACTGCGATGACGGCATCGACAACGACAACGACGGCTTGGTCGATTGCAATGACTCCGAGTGCTTCGTGTCGCCCGCTTGTGTGGCCGAGGACTGCGAAGACGGGCTCGACAACGACAGCGATGGGCTCATCGACTGCGTTGACTCGGACTGTTTCACCGATCTCGTCTGCATCGTTGAGGACTGCACCGACGGCGTCGACAACAACGGCGACTCCCTGGTGGACTGTGTCGACCCGGATTGCTACTTCATCTTCCCCTGCGACTGGGAGACCTGCGACGACGGGATCGACAACGACAGCGATGGGCTCATCGACTGCCTCGACACCATCGACTGCGGCGGTTCCCCAGCTTGTGTGGCGGAGGACTGCGACGACGGCCTCGACAACGACAACGACGGCTACGTCGACTGTGCCGACGGCGAATGCAGCAGCGATCCCTACTGTGCCTCCTGCGACGAGGCGGAGACCGCCTCCTGCAGCACCGTGTTCGTGGGCGCCAATGATGCCGTAGGTTCCACGGACGCAGTCGACAGCTATCTCTGTGGCGGCTGGGACGCCACGGGCCCGGAGTATGTCTTTGAGTACACGGCTGCCGAGACGGGCACTCACGTCTTTGCTCTGACGGGCCTGGCCGACGACCTCGACATCTACGTCCTCGAGCCCCAGACGACGGGGAGCTGCGACTCCAACGACTGCATCGGTTTTGGCGATCAGAGCGTGTCGCTGTCCCTGACTCAGGGCGAGGTCTATCTGCTGGTGGTGGAGGGTCGCTTCGGTGCGGTCTCCGACTTCAACCTGGTCGTATCTTGCCCCACGGACCTGGTGGAAGACTGCACCGACGGCGTCGACAACGACTACGACGGCGCGGTCGATTGTGCAGACTCCGACTGCAGTTGTCCGGTGACCTGCGACTCCGTACTTTCGATTGAGTGCGGCGGAACGGTCACTGGCACGACCGTCGGAGACGACAGCACGATCGACCTGTACGGCTGCGGTCAGCCGGCCACGGGATCGGAGGAGTTCTACACCTTCATCGCGCCCAGTTCCGGCGGCAGCGTAACCGTGGAGATGGCCCTTCTCGACAGCGCGGACCTCGATCTCTACGTCATCGAGTACACCGGTTCGATCTGCGATCCGGACAACTGTGCCGGCTCCTCGGCGTCGACGGCCTCGGTCGAGTCGGTGACCTTCCAGGCTACTGGTGGCCTCACCTACGGGATTGGGGTGGACGGCGCGGTCAGCGAAGCGGGGTCTTATGCCATCACCGTGACCTGTCCGGGCGACCTGGTGGAGATCTGTGACGACGCCATCGACAATGACGCGGACGGAGACACCGATTGCGATGACGTGGAGTGCATGGGCGACTCCGCCTGCCTGGTCGAAGACTGCAACAACGGTTTTGACGACGACAACGACGGGTTGGTCGACTGTGCGGACACGGACTGCACCTCCTCGGTGGAGTGCAGCGCCGAGGTCTGCGACAACAGCATTGACGACGATCTCGACGGCGACGTGGATTGCGACGACAGCGAATGTTTCAACGAGGTGAGCTGTACTCCGGAGCTTTGCGACGACGGTTCGGACAACGACGGTGACGGGGACGTGGACTGTGACGACCTCGACTGCGAGCTAAGTTCCAACTGCGCGACTCCGTCTTGCAACCCGCCGGCAGGAACCCTCACGTGCGCTACCGGAACGATTGTGGGCAACAACGGCGCCTTCCCGGCCTCGACGTCAGTCTACGGCTGCGGCAACACCAGTACGGGGCCTGAAGCGGTCTATCAGTTCGACTCGACCAGCGAGACGACGGCGAGCTTCCTGTTGACCATGGTGGGCTCTGGCCACGATCTGGACCTCGTCATCCTTCAGGATCAGGGCAGTGGCTGCCAGTCTGCTGACTGCGTGATCGCTTCGGCGACCTCGACCGGGCTCACCGAGTCCGTGTCTTTCTTCGCCCAGGCCGCGACGACCTACTACGTCCTGGTTGAGGGTGCCGAGGTCGGGGACATCGGCCCCTACACGCTCGACGTTGGTTGCGGTTCGTCTACGCAGATCGAGAACTGCAGCGACGGCGTCGATAACGACAACGACGGCTTCGTCGATTGTGACGACACGGACGACTGCGCCACTGCATCCGCCTGCATCACTCCAGACGAGAACTGTTCGGACGGCTACGACAACGACGGCGACCTCCTTGTTGACTGCGACGACGGGGACTGCGAAAGCGACTCAGTCTGCACCACAGTGGAGATCTGCGACGACGGCATCGACAACGATCAGGACCTACAGGTCGACTGCCAGGATGACGAGTGCGATACCGACATCAACTGCTTGCTGATCGAGAACTGCAGCAATGGCACCGACGACGACGGGGACGGAGACATTGACTGCGTCGATTCGGACTGTGCCAATACCCTGAACTGCAGCACCGAGGTCAGCTGCACCAACGCCTTTGATGACGACGGGGACACCTTCGAAGATTGCGACGATACGGACTGCTCCTCTTTGCCGGTTTGTCTGACGGAGATCTGCGCCAACGGCTTGGACGACGACCTCGATGGTGACGTTGACTGCGCCGACTCGGATTGCACTGGGTTTGGTAACTGCCCTGAGGTCTGCAACGACAGCGTCGACAACGACGGCGACGGCTTCGTCGACTGCGCCGATGGCGACTGCACCGGCAACTCCACTTGTCCCGAGGTCTGTGCAAACAACCTCGACGACAACGGCGACGGCTTCACCGATTGCGCCGACAGCGCCTGCGCGACCGAGAGCGCCTGCGTACTCGCGGAGGACTGCAGCAACGGCGTTGACGATGATTCCGACAGCGCCACCGACTGTGCCGACACCGACTGCACCAATGCGGTGTCCTGCAACGCTGAGATCTGTGACAGCTCAACGGATGATGACGGAGACGGCCTGATCGACTGCGCCGATCCGGATTGCTCGGGCGATTCGGCCTGCAGCTCGACCACCTGTCCGGTGGCCGGCACCATCGGCTGCGACACCACGGTGACGAACGCGACCAGCGGTCTCTCTGAGGTGACCGGCTACGGCTGCGGCAACCTCGCAGACGGTGCCGAAATGGTCTACCGGTTCTCCCCGTCTTCCAACGAGCTCGTTTCGGTGGCCCTAACACCTCAGGAGGCGACCGAGGATCTGACGGTGACGCTCCTAGAGGATTTGGGCCAGGGCTGCGACGTCAACGCCTGCCTGGGCTACGGCGCCACGGCGGAGACCAGCGAGAGCCTCGTGTTTGAGGCGGAAGCCGGCAGGACCTACTACCTGTCGGTCGACGGAGCGACGGCGTCAGACTCCGGATGGTTCGACCTGGAGCTGAGCTGTGGGGCGGTGACGTCCGAAGTCTGCGGCAACGGGATCGACGACGACAGCGACGGGCAGATTGACTGTGTCGACGGGCAATGTGCCACCAGCCCCTTCTGCAACCTGACCGAGGTCTGTGGGAACGGCGTCGACGACGACAGCAACGGCTTTAGCGACTGCTCCGAGGCGGTGTGCGCCACCGACGCGGCCTGCATCGCGGAGGTCTGCAACAACACCACTGACGACGACGGCGACGGCCTGCAGGACTGCGCCGATCCGGAGTGCGGTGGCGACATCAGCTGCCCGACTACGGAGCTCTGCGAAGATCTAACCGACAACGACAGCGACGGGCTTGTCGACTGCGCCGATCCGGATTGCGGAACGGACGTGGCGTGCGTCCCAGAACTCTGCAGCAACGGTGTTGACGACGACCAGGACGGTCAGACGGACTGTGCGGACTCCGCCTGCGCCCCTCTCGTGGCCTGTGGGGGGAATGGGATCGAGCTCTGTGGCAACGGCCTCGACGACGACAGCGACGGCTATGTCGACTGCTCCGATGGCGCTTGCGGCACCGATCCGGCCTGTGCGGCTGAGGACTGCACCGACGGCATCGACAACGACGGGGACGGCCTCGTCGATTGCAACGACTACTCCTGCATGGTCGACCTGGTCTGTGTTGGTGGTTCCTGTTCGGCGGATACGTCGGTTACCTGCAACACCTCGTGGACCGGTACAACGGCTGGGGTGTCCACCACCGATTACTACGGCTGCGGTGTGGCTGCGCTGGGACCGGAGAACGTGTACGAGATCAACCCGGGCTCGACTACGCTCAGCCTGACTCTGACCCACGGTAGTGAGGTAGAGCTCGATCTGGTGGTCACGAGCGACGGGTCGCTGAACTGCAACCTGAGCGATTGCGCGGGATACAACAACACCTTCGGTTCGCCAGAGACCCTGGCGATCGACGCTCAGACGGGCCTGAACTACAACATTTTCGTGGAGGGCTCGACCCTCTTGGATGCTGGTAGCTACACCTTGGACGTCGATTGCGGCACCCCGACGGTGGAGTCCTGCAGCAACGGGGCCGACGACGACGGCGACAGCCTCTTTGACTGCCTCGATCCGGATTGCCAGACCGCGCCCAATTGCATGGCGGGCGAGGTCTGCACCGACGGCGTCGACAACGACTTTGACGGCGGGATCGACTGCGGCGATCCGGACTGTGCGGGCGAGATCCAGTGCATGGTGGAGCTCTGCTCGAACAGCGCCGACGACGACCAGGACAACCTGGTGGACTGCGACGATCCCGATTGCGCAACGAACCTGGTCTGCGACTGAGTCGCGATCCCACCCGCCCCTGGTGGGGAAGTGGTCCGGTCGTTGCCCGCGCCTTTCACGGAGCGCTAGCCGGCGTCTTTGTACTCGCCTTTTGGAGCTTAGGCTCCCAGGTTGAGGTGCTGGTCGGCAGTCGCGGCCTCCTTCCGGCCCATGAGACCCTTGAGGTCGTGGCCCAGCGCGGCTTCGGCTTTCTCGACTTCCCGACCCTCTTCCTCTGGCTCGAGCCCACCGACGTCCGGCTTGTCGGCGGCTGCGCCCTGGGCGGCGGGCTCGCGGCCGCGGCCCTCTTTGGCTTCTTCCCCCGCCTCTGCTTTGCCGCCCTCTTGCCCCTCTACCTCAGCTACATCACCCTCTGCCGTAGCTTCCTCCACTTCCAGTGGGACACCCTGCTGATCGAGTGCGTCGCCCTCGCGATCTTGCTGCCGCGCGACCGGTCCCGGCGCTGGCTCCATCTGCTCTTCAGTGTGGTCCTCTTCAAGGTCTACTGGGAGTCCGGTATTGCCAAGCTTGGCTCGCCGATCGGCGACTGGCAGGACGGCTCGGCCATGAGCCTTTACTACGAGACAGCGCCCATTCCCACGGCGCTGGCTTGGTATGCCCACACCCTTCCCTACGGTTGGCACCAACTGGAGTCGTGGATAGTTCTCTGCGCCGAACTGGTAGTGCCCTTCTTTGCCTTTGGCCCACGCGGCCTTCGGCGCATCGCATTCGTCGTCCTGACCTTCTTCTTGGTGGTCAATGCGGCGACGGCCAACTACGGCTTCTTCCTGCCTCTGACCTTTTGCCTCCACCTCTTCCTCTTGGACGATGACGATCTCCGCCGTGTGCGGGCGCGACTCCCCTGGTACCTGGGTGGAGGGCCCGCCTGGCGCGATGCCCCACCGGCGTCTACTGGCGCGGGTCGTTGGGGCGCCTGGGTCCTCGCCGCGGTCGTGGTGCCCCTCCATCTATCACTCTCTTGGGGCCAGTTCTCGCTCCGTTTTGTCGAGGAGCCAGGGTCCTGGCTGCGGGAGGAGCCCGCGGCCAGCCTCCTGAACTGGAACAGTCGCCTGCTCCTGGTGAACACCTACCACCTCTTCGCCCAGATCACGCCGAACCGGGTGGAGCCGGAGTTTCAGGTCCGAAGCGAAGGGGAGTGGGTGGCCCTGCCCTTCCACTACAAGGCGGGGCCTGTCGACCGGCCGCCGCCCTTTGTCGCTCCCCACCAACCCCGAGTGGACTTTCGCTTGTGGTTCTACGGACTCAGCTTTGAGAACGACACGCCGGGCTACGTCCTTGCCCTGCTGGAGCGCCTCTGCCGCGACCCGGTAGCAGTGGCACCGCTGTTCGCCGTGCCTCCTCCTCTGGCTCCCACTGCGGTGCGGTTGGTGTTTTGGGACTATCGATTTGCCAAACCGGAAGAGCGGAGCCGGGGACTGTGGTGGGATCGGTCTCTGCTGGGTGAGTCGGAGGACATGCCCTGCGGGCCTCCTCCGCCTGGCTCGGGCGCAGCCCCATAACTTGATAGGATTCGCAGGTCATGACCTACGGGGACCAAGACACGCGCAGCCACGATCGTCGGGCTCAGGAGCGGAGGGCTTCGGTGGGGCGGCGAGGACGGCGGGTCTTGGGCGAGCCCATCATCGAATTCCACGACATATGGAAGGCCTTCGACACCAACAGCATCTACGAAGGCTTGAACCTGACCATCCACAAGGGAGAGACCCTGACCATCGTAGGCGGCTCGGGTACCGGCAAGAGCGTCCTGCTCAAGTGCCTCCTGCGCCTCTTGCTGCCTGACCGGGGACGCATCCGGGCCTTTGGCGAGGAGGTGACAGGACGCGCCGAGGTGGAGATGTTGGAGATTCGAAGGCGAATTGGAATGCTTTTCCAGGGCTCTGCCCTATTCGACTCCCTGTGCGTCAAGGACAACGTCTCCTATCCGCTGCGGGAGCGCGGAATTACCGACGAAAAGGTTATATCCAAACGTGTTTCTGAGGTCCTCGAACTAGTCAACCTCCCCGGAATCGAGGAGAAATGGCCAGCTGAACTATCTGGCGGCATGAAAAAGCGGGTTGGATTGGCCCGAGCCATCGCGATCGAGCCTGAAGTCCTCCTCTACGACGAGCCGACGACTGGCCTGGATCCGACGAACGTCAAGCGCATCGACCAGATGATCCTGGACATGCAGGAACGCCTTGGCGTGACCTCGGTTGTGGTGACCCACGACATGGGCTCTGCCTTCCGGGTTAGCGATCGCCTCGCGATGCTCTACGACCGAAAGATCGTGTGGACGGGCTTCAAGGAGGACGTCGAAGCGGCCGACAACCCGGTGGTGCAGGACTTCATTCAGGGCAACATCGGTGGCGACTGAGTTGAGGACTCATGCCTCGACTTGGCGCAGCCCGAGCAACACACGGCCAGCCTCATGACTGACTCCACCCCCACTTCGATCTTGGCGATCCCGGATCTGCTGCTGGAGCGGGTCTCCGCTGCCGTTTCGACGCTCCTTCCCGAAGGGGCGGCGGAGCTGCGCGTGGCCGTCGACAAGAGCAAGGTCGAGTTCGCCAGCGACTTCCAGACGCCGGCTGCTCTGCAGTTGGCCAAGGTTCTGCGCCAGAATCCACGGGCCATCGCCCAGCAGTTGGTGGAGCGGTTGGCGGCCGATCCTGACCTGCCCTGTGAGGCGCCCGAGGTCAGCGGCCCCGGCTTTATCGGCTTCCGCTTGGCCGAGGCGTTCTTGGCCGCGAGCATGCAGCGCATGTTGGGCAGCGCTCGCCTCGCTGCACCGGAAGGGGACGGATCGCACATCGTCATCGACTACAGCTCGCCCAATGTGGCCAAGCGAATGCACATTGGCCACATCCGGTCGACGGTCATCGGTGAGTCCCTTCGGCGCATCGGCGGTTTCTTGGGCTACCGCGTCATCGGCGACAACCACATCGGCGACTGGGGTACGCAGTTCGGACAGATTATCCACGCCTGGCGCAACTGGCGGGATGAGGACAACTGGGACGCGGATCCGGTGGGTGAGCTCGAGCGCCTCTACGTCCTCTTCCACCAGCAGGCGGCCGAGGACGAGAGCCTGCACGACCAGGCGCGCGAGGAGCTGCGCAAGCTGCAGGCCGACGAGGGGGACAATCGCGCCCTATGGACCCAGTTCCGCGACGCGAGCCGGCACGCCTTTGACGCGGTCTACGAGCGCCTGGGAGTTCACTTTGATGTGACTTATGGCGAGAGCCACTACAACGAGGCGCTTGCTCCTCTCGTTGAGCGGCTCGTGGAGGCCGGCATCGCTGAGGAGAGCGATGGAGCGCTGTGCGTCTTTTTCCGGGACGAGGCGGGCGAGGACACGATGACTCCATTCCTCATTCAGAAGAAGGACGGGGCCCACCTCTACGCCACTACCGATCTGGCGACCATCGAGTTCCGGCGGGCTGAGTGGCGCCCCAGTCGGATGATCTATGTCACGGACATGCGGCAGCAGCTGCACTTCCGGCAGCTCTTTGCGACGGCGCGCAGGATGGGCGTGGATACCGAGATGGTGCACGTTTGGTTCGGGATGATGACGCTGCCTGAGGGTGCCTTTTCGACCCGAAAGGGAAACGTCATTCGACTGGATGAGCTGCTGGACGAGGCCGAAAGGCGTGCACGCGCAGTTCAGGCAGCGCGCTCCGCCGCCTCCGACGATCCCTTCTCGGAGGACGAGCTCGATGAGTTGGCGCGCGTTCTCGGCATGGGCGCGGTCAAGTACGCCGATCTCAGCAACAACCCCCAGAGCAACGTCGTCTTCAGTTTCGACAAGATGCTGAGCCTGGAGGGGAACACGGCACCCTACCTGCAGTACACCTCGGCCCGCACTCACAGCCTGCAGCGACGGGCAGAGGCGCAGGGTCTGGCGGCGGCCGACGGCAGCACCTTGGCCCTAGAGCACGCTATCGAGCGGGATCTGCTCCTGCATCTTTTAGACTTTGGTCGCCAGGTCGAGCGGGCCTTCGAGCAGGGGAAGCCCAGCGTACTCGCCACTTTCCTCTACGGGTTGGCGACTCGCTACCACAGCTGGTACGCGCACTGTCCGGTACTGAAGGCGAATGAGCCCCGCCTGGTCGCATCCCGGCTGAACCTCAACCTGCTGTGTCAGCGCACCCTGCGACAGGGCCTGGAACTCTTGGGAATCGAGGCGCCCGAGCGAATGTAGGCCCCGGTCGAGGGCGAGGATCGGCTTAGCTCGTCGGAGCGGACGAACCGCTGGCTTTGTCTGTTCGTCCCGAGCCCTCCGTTCCGGACCAGAGCTGGGTTGCGCCCAAGTGCAGCGCGAGGACGGCGGCGGCGACGTTGGCCACGAGGGCAAAGCCGATCGAAGCGATCAGGGCAGCCTGAAGACCCGCCGAGGGCTCTTGCCCCTGGTAACCCTTCGCCAGGTAGAGCCCCACTGGAACTGCCTCTACCGCGATGATCAGTCCGACAAAAGACAAGGCAAGGACCATGAAGAGGATTGCGCCGGGCCCGGCGGCCATCCGAGCTGCGCTGTCGGCCCGAAACTCGGGGTAGATGGCTCCCATCCCGACGGCCATCCCGCTCAGCCCGAAGGCGAGGCAGGCCACGGTACCGCCAGCGATCCAGCCGTAGAGAGGGTCAACGTTCAGCAGCGTGTTGGTCGAGAGTACGAGGACCTCTCCGAGGGCGAGGGTGGGGATGAAACCCACCAAGACCTTGCCCCAAAGAAAGCGGCTGGCTCCGATCGGACTGGAGTGGAGGATCCAAAAGGCACGTCCTTCTTGGGAGACGGCCGTGAACTGGAAGCGAACCGCGATGGCAGCCAGGACGGCACCAGCCACTCCGACATTCAAGAAGGCGATGGCGTTTTCAAGCAGCCCCTGGCGTAGCGGGACGACATGGAGGGGCAACACGTAGACCGAATAGAGGTAGATCGCTACCAAGCCCAAGAGCAAGAGGGCCTGGGTCCACTGCCCGGGCTCGCGCAGGAACACTCGCAAGTCCTTTCGCAGCAGTGCCCGTAGGACCGGAGGGGCGGGTGCGGTCAAGGTGTCGACGAGGCGCGCGGACCAGAGGCTGATCTTGGCGAAGCGTCGAGGCCCCTCTTGGGCCTGGGTCCAGGCCTCGAAGTAGAGCGGGGCCGTCACCCAGCGTGCGGTGACGACGAAGGCGGGGCAGGCCAAGACAAGCAGCACCGCGGGCAGCGTCGGGTCCTCGACGGGCTGACCCAAGCTCCAGAGGCAGAGCTGCGCCAGCCAAGTCGAGGGAAGCCAGCTGGCATCGGGGGCCCGCACTACCGCAAGGAACTCGGCGAGGGTCTCGTAGGCGTGGGGGTCGACCAGGGTCTCGGGCCGGAGCATTCGGAGCCCAAAGAGCAAGATGATGAGAAAGATTGCCGAAACCGCGGTCATTACTTCGCGAATTCGTCGGGCCGAGAAGCCGCGCACGAGCAGGCAGGCGATTACCACCCCGAGAGCCGCCGGGGGCAAGAGGTAGAGCAGGAGACCCAGGCTGGCGACAAGGTAGTAGAGGGGGCCTCCTTCGTAGACCACTCCGTAGGCCAGGAGGACGGGGAGCCCGAAGATGACGATCATCCAGGACGAGCTCGCCACGGTGTCGACAAAGCGCAGGTAATAAACCCGCCTGGGCGAGAGCGGCAGCGACTGAATGAGCTGCATGTCCTCAGACAAGAAGTAGGACGACAGGGCCGTGATGACGTTGGAGAACAGCAGCATGAGCGAGAAGCTCAGCAGCAGCATCGAAAGGGCCTTTCTCAACAGCAGAGGACCGAAGAGTTCCACCTCACTAAAGCGTTCGACAAACAGAACGCAGAGGGTCAGAACCGAGAGCCAAAAGCCGAGGGTCAGGCCGGAAAAGAACAGGACGGCGAGCTTGCCGCTGGGGCCGGAACGTCGCCATCGATTCCGCATCGCCAGGAAGCGGGGACGCAGGAGGAAGTACAGACTTACTTGAGGCGGGCCGGGGGCCGCGGCCGAAGCCCCCATCTCAGTCGCTCACTGAACCCGCGTCGCTCAGGCCTTCCTGCTGCTCATTCTTCCGAATGGTGTCGCGGACGTAAGACTTGAGGATCTTGTTGCGCTCGGCCTTACCGAGGAGGGACTTCACGTCCTGGTAGATGGTCGGGTCTGCGATCAGGCCGCCAATCGTGCCCTCACCCCGCTTGATGCTTGCGATTAGCTCCCGGATGTCGGCGCTGGCATCGGTGAGGTTGGCGAGGAGGCTCTGTCCCCCGTCGGTGTACACGAGGTCGTGAATCAGGCCGTTGCCGGTCTTGATGTCGTGCACCATGCCATCGATGTTCTTCACCGTGCCCCGCAAGGACGTCAAGAGCTTGCTGATGCTGTCCTCGTAGATGAGGGAGTGCAGGGTGCCGTCCCCTTCCTTGATCGCCAGGGTCACCTCGCTCAGGTTTTGTGTCGTGTCCTCGATGCTGGCCAGGGTCTTCTTCAGGTTTGCGCCCGAGGAGGGGTCGTATACGAGCTGGTGGATGACCCCTTCGCCCTCTTCGACCGCCTGAAGGATATTGCGTAGCGAGGCCAACATGGCACCAATGGACTGGCCGGCCTTTTCGCCGTCCTCGCCCTTCAGCATGGTGTCGATCTGTTTGGTGATGGAGCGGACGTTCGCCATGATGGCGGGCACGTCGTCCAGGTAGGAGGTGAGCTCCACTGGATCTTGGGTCTCAATCCAGGAGCCGTCCTCCAAGGCCGGCGTACTCGATGAGCCCAAGCTGATCCCGACGAACTTGTCGCCTAGAAGGCCCTGGCCTTCGATGGTGGCGATCGAGTCGCCACGGACCCGCTCCCGGAAGCGGTTGGCAATCCGGAGGTGGACGTGCACCTCCTTCTTATCCAGGTTCCGCGGGAACTCGATGCTGGTCACCAGGCCAACATCCATGCCCGCCAGGCGCACCGCAGCGCCGGTACGAAGCCCGGAGATGTCGCCGAAGCTGGAGTGGAGGCGGTAGTGCTTCTCGAACAGCTTCTTCTCGCTGCCCAGGAAGGCGAAGATCACGACCAGCGCGGCGATGCCCAAGGCAACAAACAAGCCGACCTTGACCTCGATGTTCCGGTCTCGCTCCACACGCGGCCCCTTTGTGAGACGTCGATGGGTCGCAGTCTACTCCCCCTGATACCATCCCCCAATGCTCGGCCGACACTCCCTCTCTTCTTGCTTCCGCTTCATCCTTGCTGCCACTGCCCTGCTCGCGGCCGTCGGCTGCGTTCCGGAGGAGCCAGCGAATGGCGGGGACACGGAGCCGACTGTCACCCCGGTCTGGACCGAAGACGACGACGAGGGGAACGAGCACCCCTCAGACGCGGAACTGATCTCGCTGGACTGGACGACGGATCTCGAGATCCAGGGTTCGGCTGCGTCTTGTGACTTCGATGGGAGCGAAGACTGGCCCTGGCAAGGCGACGAAGACTCCTACCAGGTAGAGCCTCCGGCTGATGGCTTCCTGGAGGTCATTCTCAGCTGGGAGGCGACGATGGACCTCGACCTCCTCGTCTACTTCAGTCCGCCAGGAAACAACGCTAATCCCGACGAGACGATCGCGGCCAACAACAACGACGGACCGGAGATCTACCTCTTCGAAGAGGAGGTCGACGGAGGTGACGACATCGTGCTGACGGTGGCCTGCGCCACGGGAAGCGGGGGGGCCTACACCCTGTGGGTTGGCTGGGAAAACTAGTTGTCAACAAATCGACAGGTCTACTCCACAACTTCTTGACATTTACGACCCATGCTAGGAATTCAACCGGTTCCTGGAGTCGTCGATTATGGTCCGTCACCGCCCCCCGTCCTCCGTACTTACCACTGCGTTCTGCCTGGCCCTGCCGCTGGTGCTGAGCGGCTGCTACGAAGCGGCTGGCTTTGGCAACGGTCTCCGCCCCGACATCCTCGATGGCAGCTCGACCAACGACTGGGACGGTGGCGGCGACAGCGGCGACGGCAGCGGCGGTGACGGCATCGACAGCGATGGCGACGGCATTCCCGACTCCGAGGAGGGCACCGGCGATTCCGATGGCGACGGGACTCCAAACAACTACGACACCGACAGCGACGGCGACGGCATTCCTGATTCCGATGAGGGTTCCGGGGATTCCGATGGCGACAGCTCCCCGGACTTTCTGGACTCGGATTCCGACGGCGATGGGATCCCCGACTCCGTCGAGGGAGAGGTCGATACCGACGGCGACGGAATTCCCGACTACCTGGACTACGACAGTGACAACGACGGCATCTCCGACGACGACGAGGGCTACGACGACCTCGACAACGACGGGATCCCCAACTACCTGGACACCGACAGCGACGGCGACGGTGTGCCAGACAGCCTCGACACCGACATGGATGGAGACGGCCTCGACGACAGCGAAGAAGGCAATGGCGACAGCGATGGCGATGGGATCCCCGATTGGGCCGATCCCGATGCTGACAACGACGGCATTCCCGACGGGGAAGAGATCGACACCGACCCTACGAGCGCTGACACCGACGGCGACGGATGGACGGATCTCCAGGAAGAGGCCTGTGGCTCCGACCCGCTCGATTCCACCTCGGAGTGCGACGGTCAGAGCATCGACGTCACCGGCTACGACGTCTCCGACATCACCATCACCTACGACACCGCGATCCAGCTTGCTGATGTGATGTTCCTGCTGGATGAGACCGGCTCTATGCAGGGAACCCTCGATGATGTCGCGGATCGATTCGGTGAGGTGGCTACAGCGATCGCTGGATACATCCCGGACCTGACCTTCGGCGTAGCGTCCTTTGACGACTACAACTACGGAAGCATGGGTTCTGGGGGCGACCTTCCCTACAAGCCTCAGCAGCAGCAGACGACGTCTCTGGGTCTCGTGCAGGCCGCACTCGACGGCTTGGAAGCCGATGGCGGCAGCGATCAGTCTGAATCAACCATTGAGGCGCTGTACCAAGCGGCGACTGGTCACGGCTACGACCAAGACTGCGACGGCGTCTACGACCCAAGCACCGATGTTGCGCCCTTCATGACGGGACCTGTCGATGCGTTCGGAGGGGGAACCACCGGCACCTATGACTCGAGCGTGCCCGGGACTGGCTCCCTCGGCGGCAATGGCTTCCGCGAGGGCTCTGTGCCCATCCTGATCTACGCTACCGACGCCCCCATGCGGAATGCCCTGGCTCCCTACGGCCAAGGCCCCAAGGGCAACGCCCCCCCCACTGGCTGCAACCTGGACGCAGCCACCCCGATGCTGACCAACGAGATCATCGAGATCAACGGTCGAGCCATCGGTGTGGCAGCTTCGACCACGGCCCCAGTCTCTGCCATGACCTCCGTAGCTCAGTTCACCGACTCGTGGCTTGATCTCAACGGAAACGGTCTCAGCGAGCCCGACGAGTGGATGGTCTACAGCTCCGATAGCTACAACGTCGTGG